>QKGW01000285.1 GCA_003250275.1 Alphaproteobacteria bacterium | reverse complement strand
CGGGCGGTTGAGCACCTGATCCGCCGCGCCGATCTCGACGATGCGGCCGTGGCGCATCACCGCGACGCGGTCGGCGATCTCGGCGACCACGCCGAAATCGTGGGTGATGAACAGCACCGCCATCTTCTGCTCGCGCTGGATCTCCTTGATCAGGTCGAGGATCTGCTTCTGGGTGGTGACGTCGAGCGCGGTGGTCGGCTCGTCGGCGATCAGGATGTCGGGCTTGAGCGCGAGCGCCATCGCGATCATCACCCGCTGGCGCTGCCCGCCGGAGAGGCGGAAGGGGTAGCTCTTGCGGATTTCCTCGGGGTTCGGCAGGCCGACCGCGCCGAGCATCTCGACGACGCGCGCGGCGCGCGCCGCCTTGTCGAGATCGGTGTGGATTTCGAGCGCTTCCTCGATCTGCGCGCCGATGCGCATCAGCGGGTTGAGCGCGGTCATCGGCTCCTGAAAGATCATCGCGATGCGGTGGCCGCGTAAGCGCCGCTGCGCGGCGTCGCTCATCGTCACCACGTTCTCGCCCTTGAACAGGATGCCGCCCGCGGCGATGCGCAGGTCGGGCTTCGGCAGCAGGCCCATGATCGCGTGCGCGGTCACCGACTTGCCCGAGCCGCTCTCGCCGACGACGCAGAGGATTTCGTCGGGGTTCAGGGTGTAGTCGATCTTCTCCACCGCGAAGGGGCGGTCGCCGCCTTCGGGCAGGGCCACGGTCAGTCCCCGGATTTCGAGGAGCGGCGCGGCGGGTTCGGTGGGCATCGCTTCGCTCATCGTTCAGGCCTTGCGCTTGCGCCGCAGGCGCGGGTTGAAGGCGTCGTTGAGCCCCTCGCCGATCAGGTTGAGCCCGAGAACGGTGAGAAGGATCGCGAAGCCGGGGAAGAAGCACATCCACCACGCCTGCCGCAGCACCGTGCGCGCGCTGCCGACCATGAAGCCCCAGCTCATCGCGTTGGGGTCGCCGAGGCCCAAGAACGACAGCGAGCTTTCGAGGAGGATCGCGGTCGCCACCATCAGCGACGCCGAGACGATGATCGGCGACATGCAGTTGGGGAGGATCTGGCGGAAGATGATCGCGAGGTCGGACTGGCCGCAGGTGATCGCCGCCTGGACGAACTCGCGCGAGCGCAGGGTGAGGAACTCGCCGCGCACCAGCCGCGCGAGCGGCGCCCAGCTGACCAGCGAGATCGCGACGACGATCGAGAACAGGCTCGGGGTGAAGATCGCGACGATCACCACCACCAGGACGAAGTTGGGAATGGTCTGGAACAGCTCGGTGAAGCGCATCAGCACGTCGTCGAGACGGCCGCCGAAGTAACCCGCGATCGCGCCGAGCAGCACCCCGATCGCGACCGCGGCGACGGTCGAGGTCAGCCCGATCAGGAGCGAGATGCGCGCGCCGTGGGCGACGCCCGAGGCGATGTCGCGGCCGAGCATGTCGGAGCCCATCAGGAGGCCCTGGGTGAGCGGCCGGGCGAACGGCGCGCCCGCCATGTCCCACGGGTCGCCGGGGAAGAGGAGGTCGGCGAACGCCGCGA
>QKGW01000283.1 GCA_003250275.1 Alphaproteobacteria bacterium | reverse complement strand
GTGGCGGCGGAGCAGGCGCGCGCAGGCGTCGGCGGGGGCGATCAGGCGGACCAGCATCCAGCAGCCGACGCCGACGATGATCAGCCCCGAGACGATCATGAACCACGGCTCCATCGCCTCGGGCACGAACGCGTTGCCCATCGCCGCGCCGAGGAGGCCGAGCGCCCAGACGATCGCGCTGTGCGAGGCCGCCGCCGCGAGGCCGAGAACGATCGCCTGGCCGACGGTGCCGCGCACCGCGATGATGAACGCCGCCATCAGGGTCTTGGCGTGGCCGGGTTCGAGTCCGTGCAGCGCGCCCATGGCGAACGCCGCGCCGAGCAGCGCGGGCAGGGAGGCGGTGGCGAGGGCGGCGGCGTCGAGACTGGTCATCGCGGGAAGACTTCATGTTTCGAAAGGGCTTCCGGTTATTTGCCGAAGCGCCCGAGGTGTCAAGCCGGATGATACATTGTAACCTGACTTGACAGACCCCGCCGGGTTGGCGTAATCCGGGGGCATCGGTGTCCGGGCGTAGACTTTCCGGATGAAAAGGGAACCCGGTTCAAATCCGGGGCTGCCTCCGCAACTGTAAGCGGCGAGCGAGCGGTCGTTTCGCGCCACTGGGAAACCGGGAAGGCCAGACCGCAGCGCCACGACCCGCGAGCCAGGAGACCTGCCGGTGCCACGTCGCTTATCTTCGGGCGGAGGTCCGGGGAGACGGTCGAAAAACCGTTGCGGTGACGCGCTTCGCAACGGGGTTTCGCAGCCTTTTCCCCGCATCGTCCGTTGCCGCAGCGCCTCCCGCATCATCTGGGTTGGAGGGTTCGCGATGATGATGCCCAAGGTCACGTACGTGTTCTCCCGGTCGTTCCGCTCCGCGTCCGCGCGTGCGGCGGTGTCGCTGCTCGCCGAGGTGGGCGTGGCGTTCACCGTCGTCGACGAGACCGAGGCGCGCGATTGGGACGCCTTCGCCGCCGAGGTCGAACGCTCCGACGTCCTGTTCCTCGACATGACCCGCGGGTTCGAGGGCTTCGACGCCCTGCTCGACGCCGCGACCGCGGTGCCGCTGGTGGTGCCGGGCGGCCGCGCGACCCAGGCCGAATGGCCGGAGATCGACCGCGCCGCGCTCCGCCGGGTGCGCCGTTCGCTGCTCGGCGCCGAGGCCGAGGAAATCGTCGAGGGCGTGCTCTGGCTGCTCGACCGCGCCGGACGCCGCCGTTCGGCGCTGCCGCTGGCGCGGGCGGAATGAGGGCTTTCGCCCTCGCGCTCGCCGTCTGCCTCGCCGCCGCGCCCGCGTGGGCGAAGCCGCGCGTCACCTCGATCAACCTCTGCACCGATCAGCTCGTGCTGATGCTCGCCGACGACGACCAGATCGTCTCGCTGTCGAGCGCGTCGCTGAGCCCGCGCGCGTCGTTCCGCGCCGAGCGCGCGGCGGCGCTCGGCGTGCCGGTCAACCGCGCGAGCGTCGAGGAGGCGCTGACGATGCGCCCCGACGTCGTCCTCGCCGGCGCGTGGGACACCGCGCAGAGCGCGGCGCTCGCGCGCTTCGGCGTGCGGGTGGAGAACTTCGGCGACCCCAAGGACCTCGACGAGGCGGAGGCGCAGCTCCGCCGCGCCGGCGAAATCCTCGATCAGCCTGCGCGCGCTGCGGCGGCGGTCGCCGCGCTCCAGGCCGCCCGCGCCCGCGCGGCGGCGCACCGGCATCGCGGCGAGACCGCGGTTTTCTACTATTCGGGCGGCTATTCCTACGGCTCCGGGACGCTGATGGACGACGTGCTCGCGACCTTCCACCTCGTCAACCTCACCGCGCGCGCCGGGGTCGAGGGGGTGGGGCGGCTCGATCTCGAAGACCTCGTCGCCTCGCATCCCGACGTGATCCTCACCGACGACGCGATGGCCAAGGGCGCGCCGCGCGTCGCCACCGGGGTGTTCGACCACCCCGCGCTCAAGCGCGCGCTACCCGGCGCGGAGCCGGTGCGCTTCCCGCTGCGCTACTGGGTGTGCGGGTCGGATGCCGCCGCGGCCCTGGATTTTCTGGCCGAACACTTGCGCTGAACCCTGCGGCCTCATACCCTTGCCGGACCGAAGACGACGAAGGGACGGCGAGATGATGATCGTGGCGGTGGTGAACACCAAGGGCGGAAGCGGCAAGACCACGGTCGCGACCCACCTGGCAGCGCACTTTGCGCAGCGCGGCCTCGTCACCGGCCTCGCCGACCTCGACCGCCAGCAGTCGGCCTCGGGATGGCTGGCGCGGCGGCCCTATACCCTGCCGGCGATCCACGCCGTCGACCTCGAATCGGGGAAGCCGCCGAAGACGCTCGACCGCCTCGTCGTCGACGCGCCCGCCGCGCTCAAGCGCAAGGCGGTGGCCGAGGTTGTGGAAACCGCCGACGTGCTGGTGATCCCGGTGCTGCCCTCGGTGTTCGACGAGGACGGCACGCGGCGCTTTCTCGACCATATCGCCGATCTCAAGCCGGTGAAGAAGGGCAAGCGCGACATCTGCTTCGTCGCCAACCGCGTGCGGCTGCGGTCGCGCGCCGCCGAGCGGCTGGAGGCGTTCCTCAAGGACCTCGATTATCCGGTGATGGCGCGCCTGCGCGACACCCTCACCTACGCCAATCTCGCGACCGAGGGGCAGGCGCTGTTCGATGTCTCCGGGGCGCGGCTCGAGGATCACCGCCGCGACTGGCGGCCGCTGCTCGACTATCTCGACAACTGCGGCTGAGCGCACAAACGAAAACCGCCGCTCGAAGGAGCGGCGGTTTTGCGTTTCGGGAAAGCGCCCGGGATCAGTGCATCTTTGCCGGAATCTCGGAGATCGCCTTGTCGATCAGGCTGTTGGCCTGGGCGGCGGTGAGCTTCTCCTCCATCGCGCGCGCGGCGGCGGCCACGGCGATCTCGATGGCGGCGTTGCGCACTTCGCGCTTGGCCTGCTCCTCGGCGGCGGCGATGCGTTCGAGCGCGGAACGCTCGGCGGCGGCGACGCGGGCGGCGAGATCCTGAGCGGCCTGGTCCTTGAGCTTGGCGGCTTCGGCCTTGGAACGCGCGATGATGTCCTGCGATTCCTGAAGCGCGTCACGTTGCTTGCGCTGGTATTCGGCGAGCAGAGCCTGCGCCTCCTCGCGGATGCGGCGCGCGCCTTCGAGACGGTCGCGGATCGCGATGCCGCGCATGTCGAGAAGCCGGACGATGCGGCCGTACGCGGCCTTGACCAGCACCAGGACGACGACGAGGAACGCCGCGCCGACCCAGAATGCCGGGTCCAGATAGAACGGCACCGGGCCGTGATGGGCCGCGTCGGAGGCGTAGGCTGCGGAAATCAGGAAGCTCATAGCCCGCGCTCCTTGGCAACCGCCGTGACCACCGGTGCGATGGTCTCGGCGTCGGTTTCGACCTCGGCGACGCGCGCGACGATCGCCTGGGCGACGTCGGTGGCGATGCCGTTGACCTCGGCCAGCGCCTCACGCCGGGCGGCGTGGATGCGCTCTTCGCTCTCGGCGATCTTGGCCGCGAGCAGGGCGTCGGTTTCGGCGTGGCGGGCGGCGGCCTCGGCGGCGTTGGCTTCCATCACGCGGTTGATTTCGGCGGTTGCGGCGGCGCGCGCCTCCGCGAGGGCCTTCTCGTAGACCGCGATCGCGGCTTCGGTTTCGGCCTTCAGGCGTTCAGCCATGTCGAGATCGTCGGTGATCCGCCGTTGACGCTCTTCGAGGATGTCCCCGATGCGCGGCAACACCAGCTTCGCCATCAGCAGGTAGAGCGTGATGAACGAAACCGCCAGCCAGAAGAGCTGCGACGGAAAGGACGTTGCGTCGAAATGTGGCATGGGCGTATGAGCTCCCGAGCCGGAGTCGTGATCGTTGGTCCGCGTTGCCGCGTGCCGCGATCGATCCGATCCCGCGATGCGCAGCCGCAGGCGTCCCGGGGACGCCTGCGGCTACACGGTCATCGGATCAGGCGAACAGGGTGATCAGCGCGACGACGAGGGCGAACAGGCCGATCGCTTCGGTCACGGCGAACCCGACCCAGCCGTAGAGTTCGACGCTGTTCTTCGCCGCCGGGTTACGGCCGACGGTGGTGATCAGGGTCGACCAGATCGAGCCCACGGCCAGCGCGGCACCGCAGAGACCGATGTTGACGAGACCAGCGCCGATGTACTTTGCAGCTTCCGCTTCCATGTGTCCTGTTCCTTTTCTAGACCAAGTTTGAAGGCTTTACCCTGACCCGCCTACGCTCCTCCGGAGTCGTGAGGCAACGTCGAGGCAACTCAATGCAGGTGCAGCGCATCGTGCAGGTAGATGCAGCTCAGCACCGTGAAGATGTACGCTTGCAGGCAGGCGATACCGAACTCGAGGAAGGTCACGCCGACCACGCCCGCGAACGGAATGAACCCGAGAATTCCCATCCCCGCGACGAACCCCGCCACCACCTTGAGCATGATGTGCCCGACGGTCATGTTGGCGGCGAGACGGACGCTGAGGCTGAACGGACGCGACATGTACGAGACCAGCTCGATCGGCACCAGGAGCGGCGCCGCGATCACCGGCGCGCCGTGCGGGAAGAACATCCGCAGGTAGCCGACGCCGTGGCGCATGAAGCCGATGATGGTCACGCCGATGAACACCAGGATCGCGAGACCGCCGGTGACGATGATGTGGCTGGTGTAGGTGAAGGCGTAGGGCGTCAGGCCGAGCAGGTTGCCGAGCAGCACGAACATGAACAGGCTGAAGATGAACGGGAAGTACTTCTGGCTGCCGGAGCCCGCGTTCTCGCGCAACGTGTTGGCGACGAACTCGAAGGTCATCTCGGCGAGCGATTGCATCCGTCCCGGGATCAGCGCGCGCTTGCTCATCGCCGCGGTGAGGAACACCGTCGCGACGACCACCGTCAGAACCATGTAGAGCGACGAATTGGAGAAGGAAATATCGACGTCGCCGACGTGAATCGGAATGATCGGCTTGATCTGAAATTGCTCGATAGGACTCGCCATCGGGTCTTTTCCCTTCGCTTCCCACACGCGCGGCGGTGTGCCGCCGCATCGTCAAAAACCAAGTCGTTCCGTCTCAGTCCCCGGCGGGCGGGTCGTCGTGACGCTCGCGGGACGCACGTCCCAGCCCGACCGTCTCGTCGTATCCCTTGACCACCCGGTAGATGGTCGTCACGCCTGCCGCGAAACCGAACCCCAAGCCCACGACCATGCCCCAGGGCATAGTGCCGAGCCAGGCATCGGCTCCGTATCCCATGCCGCCGCCGACGGCGGTGCAAACCACCAGCTCGACCGCGACGCGAACTCCTAACCCCATCCGTTCCGAGCCGCTGCCGCGCGCGCTCCGCCGGGGTTCGGGATCCAACCCGGCCTCGCTTCGCGCCGCGCGCACGCGGGACGAAAGTTCCTTCAGTCTTTGGGAGGCATCGTCGTCGCCCGGTGCCATGCGTTGTCGCCCCTGCTACCGGAGCCGGTTGGGCGATCGTTCCCATCCGACCGCGACCTACCCCACGCTCCCCCCCCAAAGCGGCGGTATTCCGCCACGAAAGCGCACGAACCATAGTGTTTGGGCCCAGGGCTTGTCAAGGTGGAAAACCTCACCTTCAGATGCACCAAAATCATCTGAAAACAAATAAAATTCAAACGAGTAGGGGGCGTTCGCGGAGACTTTCGGCGACGTTGAGATCGACCGAGACGAGCTGCGAAACGCCCCGCTCTGCCATGGTCACGCCGAAAAGCCTGTCCATCCGCGCCATCGTCATGCGGTGATGGGTGATCACCAGGAAGCGGGTCTGACCGGCCTTGGCGATCTCCCCGATGAGCCCGCAGAAGCGGTCGACGTTGGCGTCGTCGAGGGGGGCGTCGACCTCGTCGAGGACGCATATGGGCGCGGGATTGCTATGAAAAACCGCGAAAAGCAGGGCAAGCGCGGTGAGCGCCTGCTCGCCGCCGGAGAGCAGCGAGAGGAGCTGGAGGCGCTTGCCCGGCGGGCTCGCCATGATCTC
>QKGW01000504.1 GCA_003250275.1 Alphaproteobacteria bacterium | reverse complement strand
GCTCGCGCGCGCGGCGTGCGACGCGGCGGCGGAGGCGTTTCCTTTGGGCAACGTCGGCGCGGGGATGGGGGCGAAGGCGGGCGATCTCAAGGGTGGGCTCGGCAGCGCCTCGGCGGTGGACGGCGACGGCACCGTGGTCGGCGGCCTGGTCGCGGTCAACAGCCTCGGCACCGTCACTTTTCCGGGGCGGAGCACGCTGTGGGCATGGGCGTGGGAGCAGGACGGCGAGATGGGCGGTCAGGAGCCGCCGAGCGCGCCGGTGGGGCTCGCCCCCGATCTGCCGCAGCTCGGCGTTCTCGATCCTGGGAGCAACACCACGCTCGCGGTGGTCGCGACCGACGCCGACCTCACCCGCGACGAAGCGCAGCGCGTCGCGATCATGGCGCACGACGGCCTCGCCCGCGCGATCCGCCCGCTGCACACGCCGTTCGACGGCGACAGCGTGTTCGTCCTCGCCACCGGACGCCGCACCCTCGCCCAGCCGCGCGCCGCGGCGGTGGCGCGCGTCGGCGCGCTCGCCGCCGATTGCCTCACCCGCGCGGTTGGACGGGCGGTCGTCGCGGCGGAAAGTGCCGGGCGTTTTGAAAGCTGGCGGGCGCGTTATCACAAGGTGTGATGGTGGACTACGCGATAATATGGATTGATACTGAAACTCATCCGCAATTCCTTGAAATTTCAAGGGTTGACGCTTCGGGGCTTGGGGCGTATTTCCGCCCCATCGGGGAGTAGCCACCGCCCAAGCGCGGGGCCGCGTCAACACACTCGCAATCGCGTGGCGCGGCCAGCCGGAAACATCCGGCCAGGCAAGACCGTGGCGACACCGGCTTTTCGGGCAAGGCCGGAGGTGCGCCCGGTAGACTGCCCCGGAGATCCCCTGCCGTGTCCCCGCTGACCATTGCCGTCATCGCCTTTGGCATGTCGATCGACTCCCTTATCGTCTCGATGGGGCGTGGCGCGGTGCGCACGCCGCGTTTCGGCGAGGCGGTGCGCACCGGCCTGGTGTTCGGCACCGTGGAAATGCTCACGCCGCTGATCGGCTGGTTCGCGGGCATGGCTGCGGCGCGCTACGTCGCCGCCGTCGATCACTGGATCGCCTTCGCGCTGCTCGGCGCGGTGGGCGGGCACATGCTCATCGAAGCGTTCCGCAGCCCCGCCGACGGCGAATGCGGCGAACCCGGCCGCGGCTCGCTGCTCTGCCTGATCGTGACCGCGATCGGCACCAGCATCGACGCGATGGCGGTGGGCGTGTCGCTCGCGCTGCTCGACGTCGACATCGTCGTCATCGCGCTTGCGATCGGCGCCACCACCTTCGTGATGTCGACCGGCGGAATGCTGTTCGGCAGCATGATCGGCCGCCGCTTCGGGCGCTGGGCGGCGGGCGCGGGCGGGCTCGCGCTGCTCGCCCTCGGCGTCGGCATCCTCGGCGAGCACCTCGCCCTGGTGTAGCCCGCGCGCGGCGGCATCCGGCGCGCGCCCGCGAAGGCTTGACGGATGTGGGGGAAACCTCCCTTATGAGGTGGGGCGTTCCGCCCCGCAGCCGAGGGTTCTTCATCTATGCCGTTCGCATCGCTCAGGGATTTCATCCGCCGCCTGGAGGCCGAAGGCAAGCTGGTGCGGGTTGCCGCGCCGGTCTCGCCGCACCTCGAAATCACCGAAATCCAGACCCGTCTGCTCGCCGAGGGCGGCCCCGCGGTGCTGTTCGAAAACCCGGTGCGCGAGGACGGCACGCCCTACGGCGTTCCGGTGCTGGTCAACCTCTTCGGCACCGTCGACCGGGTCGCGATGGCGATGGGGCGCAAGCCCGCCGAACTCCGCGAGGTCGGCGAGACCCTCGCGTTCCTGAAGCAGCCGGAGCCGCCGGGCGGCCTGCGCGAGGCGCTCTCGATGCTGCCGCTCGCGAAGACGGTGTTCGCGATGAAGCCCAAGGAGGTTTCGCGCGCGCCGTGCCAGGAGGTGGTGCTCACCGGCGACGACATCGACCTCTCGCAGCTGCCGATCCAGGGCTGCTGGCCGGGCGAACCCGCGCCGCTGATCACCTGGCCGCTCGTCGTCACCCTCGGGCCGAAGGAGAAGCGCGACGTCTTCAACCTCGGCATCTACCGGATGCAGGTGACCGGCAAGGACACCACGCTGATGCGCTGGCTCAAGCACCGCGGCGGCGCGCAGCATTTCCGCCGCTGGAAGGAGACCGGCAAGGCCGAGCCGATGCCGGTGGCGGTGGTCCTCGGCGCGGACCCGGCGACGATCGTCTCGGCGGTGACGCCGGTGCCGGAGAGCCTTTCCGAATACCAGTTCGCCGGGCTCCTGCGCGGCAAGCCGGTGGAGTTGGTCGAGTGCAAGACGGTGCCGCTGAAGGTGCCCGCCGAGGCCGAGATCGTCCTCGAAGGCCACGTCATGCTCGACGACTACGGCGACGAAGGCCCCTACGGCGACCACACCGGCTACTACAACAACGTCGAACGCTTTCCGGTGTTCAAGATTTCCGCGATCACCCGCCGCCGCGACCCGATCTACCTCTCCACCTTCACCGGGCGTCCGCCCGACGAGCCCTCGGTGCTCGGCGAGGCGCTCAACGAGGTGTTCGTGCCGCTGCTGATCCAGCAGTTTCCCGAGATCGTCGATTTCTGGCTGCCGCCCGAGGGGTGCTCGTACCGCATCGCGGTGGTGTCGATCAAGAAGGGGTACCCCGGCCACGCCAAGCGCGTGATGATGGGGGTGTGGTCGTTCCTGCGCCAGTTCCTCTACACCAAGTTCGTGATCGTGGTGGACGACGACATCGACGTGCGCGACTGGAAGGACGTGATGTGGGCGATCTCGACCCGCATGGACCCGGTGCGCGACACCCACCTGGTGGAGAACACCCCGATCGATTATCTCGATTTCGCGTCTCCCGAATCCGGCCTCGGCGGCAAGATGGGGCTCGACGCCACCAACAAGTGGCCGCCCGAGGTGAAGCGCGAGTGGGGCCGGGTGCTGGCGATGGATCCCGAGATCGTCGACCGCGTCTCGGCCAAGTGGAGCGATTACGGCCTGCCGGGCTCCGGCAAGCCGATCTGGAAGAACCGGAAGGACGATACATGACCGACGCCCTCGACCGCCTTACCGAAGTCCTGCGCCTCGCCCGCGCCAAGGGCGCCGACGCCGCCGACGGCGCGATCGCCGACGGCGGATCGGTGTCGATCGCGGTGCGCAAGGGCGCGCTCGAAAAGCTCGAACGCTCCGAGGGCGCGGAGCTCGGGCTGCGCGTCTTCGTCGGCAAGCGCGCGGCGATGGTCTCGACTTCGGACCTCTCGCCCGCCTCGCTCGACGCGCTCGCCGAGCGCGCGGTGGCGATGGCGCGGGTGATGCCCGAGGACCCCTACGCCGGTCTCGCCGACCCCGATCAGCTGTTCACCGGCGCGCTGCCCGAATGCGATTTGTGCGACCCCGACGAACCCGGCGAGGACAGCCTGATCGACGCGGCGCGCCGTGCCGAGGATGCCGCGCTCGCGGTTGCCGGGGTGGTCAATTCCGAGGGCGGCGAGGCGTCGTTCTCGCGTGCGAAGATCGCGCTCGCCGCCACCAACGGCTTCGCCCGCGCCTACGCGAGCAGCCATTCCGCGCTCTCGGCCTCGGTGCTCGCGGGCGGCGCGGACGGCCTCGAACGCGACTACGATTCCGCCGTTGCGGTCTATCGCAGCGACCTGCCCTCGCCCGAGGCGCTCGGCGCCGAGGCGGGCCGCCGCGCGGTTGCGCGCGTCGGCGCGACCAAGCCGAAGTCGGCGACCCTGCCGGTGGTGTTCGATCCGCGCGTGTCGCGCTCGCTGCTCGGCCACTTCATCGGTGCGATCAACGGCGCTTCGATCGCGCGCGGCACCAGCTTCCTCGCCGAGTTCATCGACAAGCCGGTGTTCGCGCCCGGCGTGCGCATCGTCGAGACGCCGCACCGCGCGCGCGGCCTGCGCTCGCGCCCGTGCGACGCCGAGGGTCTCGAAACCTTCGAACGCGCGCTGATCGACGACGGACGCCTCACCACCTGGCTGCTCGACCTGCGCTCGGCGCGCCAGCTCGGCCTCGCGCCGACCGGCCACGCGGCGCGCGGCGTCGGCTCCGCGCCCTCGCCCTCGGCGGCGAACGTGGCGCTGATGCCCGGTACGTTGAGCCCGAAGGACCTGATGGCCGACATCAAGGACGGCCTCTACGTCACCGAGATGATCGGCTCGGGGGTCAACGGCGTGACCGGCGACTACTCGCGCGGCGCTGCGGGCTTCCGCATCGTCGACGGCGAGCTTGCCGGGCCGGTGAGCGAGGTGACGATCGCGGGCAACCTCAAGGAGATGTTCGCCCGCCTGATTCCGGCGAACGACTGGGTCTACAAATACGGTATGGACGCGCCGACGGTGCGCATCGACGCGATGGCGCTCGCCGGGAGTTAGCCGCATTCGGGACGGGCGCGCGGTCGGGACGCCGCGGCGACCGGGGGAGACGAGGGGATGAAGGCGGACATACGGCAGGAGTTCCTGCAGAACAGCCCGCTGTTCGCGGGCTTGGAGCCATCGATCCTCGCGCGGGTTCTGGCGGTGGCGGTGACGCGCCGCCTCGCACGCGGCGAGACGCTGTTCCAGAAGGGCGATCCGGGCGACCGCCTGTTCGGGGTGATCGCCGGGCGGGTGAAGGTGCACACCACCTCGCCCGAGGGCAAGGACGTCACCCTCAACCTGTTCAAGGAGGGGCAGTTCTTCGGCGAGATCGCGATTCTCGACGAACTGCCGCGCACTGCCGACGCGATGGCGATGGCGCCCTCCGAACTGCTCGTTATCCACCGCCGCGATTTCGTGCCGCTGGTCGAGAGCGAGGGGCGGCTCGCGATGCACATCATCCGCCTGCTCTGCCAGCGCGTCCGCGCGACCTCGGAGATGCTTGAGGACGCCGCCTTTCTGCCGCTCGAACTGCGCCTCGCCAAGCATCTCCTGCGCCTCGTCGGCACCTATGGCCAGCCGGTCGCGGGCGGCATCGAGATCGGCCTCAGGCTCTCGCAGCAGGAACTCGCGCACATGATGGCGACCACCCGCGAGAGCGTGAACAAGCAGCTCCAGACCTGGGCGCAGGCGGGGTGGATCGACCTGCAAAGAAGCCGCGTCACCGTCACCGACGTGCGCGCGCTCGAAGCCCTGCTCGAAAACTCCTGAGTCGAAAATACGCGGACGGCAGCCGGGGCCGCCGTCCGTACCGGTGCACGAGGAGATGTGTGGCCGCTCAGGCGGCGCGCACCTTGGCGAGGAAGCCGTCGACCACCGCGCGGAGACGCTCGGCTTCGCGGGCGACGTCTTCGGAGGCGGACAGCACGTCGCGGGCGGTTTCGCCGTTGCTGCGTGCGGCCTCGTCGACCGAAGCGATGCTGCGCGTCACCTCGTCGGTGCCGTCGGAGGCTTCCTGAACGTTGCGGGCGATCTCGCGGGTCGCCGCGCCCTGCTGCTCGATCGAGGCGGAGATCGTCGCCGAGATCGCGTCGAGATCGCGGATCACCTGATTGATCGAACCGATCGCGGCGACCGCGCCTTCGGTTTCCTTCTGCACCTTGCGGATTTGGTCGCCGATCTGCTCGGTGGCGCGGGCGGTCTGGTTGGCGAGGTTCTTCACTTCACCCGCGACGACGGCGAAGCCCTTGCCCGCGTCGCCGGCGCGCGCCGCCTCGATCGTCGCGTTGAGGGCGAGCAGGTTGGTCTGGTCGGCGATGTCGGTGATCAGGGTGACGACCTCGCCAATCTGCGCGGCGGCGGCGTCGAGCGAGCGCACCTTGTCTTGAGTATCCTCGACACGCTGGGCGGCGAGACGCGCGGCTTCGGACGACTGCGTCACCTGACGGGCGATCTCGGCGATCGCGGCGTAGAGCTCTTCCGACGCGGCGGCGACGTTCTGGACGTTCTGCGACGCCTGGGTCGCCGCGCCCGCGACCACGGTGGTCTGCTCGGAGGTCTGCTCGGCGGCGCTCGTCATCGCGTCGGCG
>QKGW01000339.1 GCA_003250275.1 Alphaproteobacteria bacterium | reverse complement strand
GTGGAAGATGGCCGTCGAGACCAACAAGATTCTCGACCCGGACATCAAGGTCCACGCCAACTGCTGCCGCGTGCCGACCTTCATCGGCCACGCCGAGTACGTCAACATCGAGACCGAGAAGCCGATCACCGACGCCGCCGCGCGTGAGGTGCTGAAGAAGGCTCCGGGCATCGTCGTCGTCGACATGCGCGAAAACGAAGGCTACGTCACCCCGGTTGAATCCGCCGGCGAGGACGCCACCTACGTGTCGCGCATCCGCGCCGACAAGACCGTGTCGAACGGCCTCTCGTTCTGGTGCGTCTCCGACAATCTGCGCAAGGGGGCCGCTCTCAACACCGTGCAGATTGCCGAAGTGCTGATTCGCGACCACTTGAAGAAGTGATCCCGGCCGCCCGCTAAAACCGACGGCGCGGCCGAGGGTCGCGCCGTTCGTCTTTCCAGCGGGTTCATTGATGAAACTTCCCGACCGTCTCCTCCCCTGCGCCGCGCGTGGCTGCCAGGTAGCCCTCGCGGTGCTGATCGCGTACACCGCGGCGATGGAATCCACCGGTATCCTCCACCCCAGTTCGGCGGTGTTCGGCGCGTTGTGGGCGTCGATTTCCGCGATCGTGGTGCTGCAGAACGATATCTCCGCCACCGGAACCGCGGCGCGGCTGCGCTTCTGGGGCACCATTCTCGGCGCGGTGATCGCCGGCGGATACCTGATGCTCTGGCCGTTCAGCGTCGTCGGCCTCGGCGTCTGCATCGCCCTCGCGGTCTCGGGCGCGAACCTTCTCAGCCACGGCGATGGCGGCCGCCTCGCGGCGATCACCGTTACCGTGATTCTCCTGCAGGATATGATGAACCCCGGACAACCCCCCGCTCTGATCGCCGGTCTCCGGTTCTTCGAAGCCATCCTCGGCGCGGTCGCCGCGGTGCTGGTTTCGTGGACGTGGATGCGCGTCTTCGGTACGGGGCGCACGGCATGACCACGCTCTACGTCGATGCCGACGCCTGCCCGGTGAAGGACGAGGCGATCGCGGTCGCCGGACGCCGCGGCCTCGACGTCGTGCTCGTCTCCAACCGCGGCTTCCGTACCGCCGAACCGTTCGTCCGCTCGGTGCTCGTCGAGGCCACGCCCGACGCCGCCGACAAATGGATCGCCGCCGCGATCGCGCCGGGCGACGTCTGCGTTACCAACGACGTGCCGCTCGCCGCCCGCTGTGTCGAGGCGGGCGCGAAGGCGATCTCGCCTACCGGCAAGGTGTTCGACGGCGATAGCGTCGGTATCGCGCTCGCCATGCGCGACCTGATGACCGACCTCCGCGCTACCGGCGAAATCACCTCCGGCCCGCGTAGCTTCACCCCGCGCGACCGCTCCCGCTTCCGCGACGCCCTCGACACCCTGGTGCGGTAAAACCAGGCCAGGGCTCCGCCCTGGACCCGCTGGGGCCTTGGGCCCCAGACCCCATTCCTTTCCAAAGAAAAAGGGCTGTCCGAGACAGCCCTTTTTCTTTGGAAGCGAGCGGGAGGTCCGGAGGGTCTAAGACCCTCCGGCGGGGTTCGGGGCAGAGCCCCGATCTTGTTCTATCCCACCTGGGTCGCCGAGAACGTGCGGGTGGGGGCGAGGAGTTTCGGGCCGGTGGCGACGAGTTGGAGTTCGCGGGTTCCGGCGGCGTGGGTATCGGCGAAGAGTTGGAACAGGCCGGACACGGTGGCGGCGAGTGCGTCGGGGGTGGCGAGGCCCTTGAGGGTATGGCCGAGGAAGAGGGCCGCGAGCGCGTCGCCCGCGCCGTTGAGCGGGACCGGGAAGCTCAGCAGCGGCGTGGAGACGGTCCACGCGGCTTCGGGGGTGACGGCGAGGACGCGGATTTCGTCGGCGGGCGCATCGGGGGTGACGAGGCTGGTAACGATCACCGCCTTCGGCCCGAGGGCGATGACCTTGCGCGCCGCGGCGATCGCCTCGGCGAGCGAGCCGACCGGCGCGCCGGTGATCATCTCGAGTTCGAACTGGTTGGGGGTGACGATGTCGGCGAGCGGCACCGCGGTTTCGATCATCAGTTCGGGGATGCCGGGCTGGACGAACACGCCCCGGCCGACGTCGCCCATCACCGGGTCGCAGCAGTAGATCGCGCCGGGGTTGGCGCGGCGCACCGTGGCGACCGCCTCGGCGACCTGACGGATCGTCGCCGCCGAGCCCATGTAGCCCGAGAGCACGGCGCGGCAGCCGGGCAGGGCGCCGCGTTCGGAGATGCCGCGCAGGAGTTCGCCGATGATCGCGGCGTCGAACACCTGGCCGGTCCAGGCGCCGTAGCCGGTGTGGTTGGAGAACTGCACGGTGTGAATCGGCCAGACCTCGTGGCCCATGAGCTGGAGCGGGAACACCGCGGCGGCGTTGCCGACATGGCCGAAGGCGACGTGGGACTGGATCGAAAGAATGCTCATGGCGCTGTCCGATATGACGAAATCTCTATGAGGTTGCGCATCTTGCCACCTTCGGAGGTTGGATTAAAGTGGGCGGGACACGACATTTCCACGACGCAGATCCGCGAAAATCAGGAGAATTCCCTTATGGCCGTCACCGCCCGCCCGCGCCGCAGCGTGCTCTACATGCCCGGCTCCAACGCCCGCGCCCTGGAAAAGGCGAAGACTCTGCCCGCCGACGGCCTGATTCTCGACTTCGAAGACGCGGTGTCGCCGGACGCCAAGCCCGAGGCGCGCAAGACCGTCGCCGCGGTGCTCGCGGGCAACAAGCCTTACGGCCGCCGCGAGGTGATCGTGCGGGTCAACGCGCTCAACACTCCGTGGGGCGTCGAGGACATTCAGGCGGTGGCGCAGCTCGGCATCGACGGTCTCGCGATTCCGAAGGTCGAGAGCGCCGACACGGTGCGTCAGGTGCAGGCGGCGGTGCGCGCCGCTGGCGGCCGCGAGGATCTGCCGATCTGGTGCATGATGGAGACGCCGATGGGCATCCTCCGCGCCGACGAGATCGCCGCCGCCTCGCCCCACGTCGCCGGTCTGGTGATGGGCACCTCTGACCTCGCCAAGGATCTCCACTGCGAGCACGTGCGCAGCCGCGAGCCGTTCCTGACGAGCTTTGGCCTCGTCATTCTCGCCGCGCGCGCCCACGGCGTCGCCGCGCTCGACGGCGTGCACCTCGACCTCTCCGACGACGAGGGTTTCGCCGCCGCGTGTCTGCAGGGGCGGCAGATCGGCTTCGACGGCAAGACCCTGATCCACCCGAAGACCATCGCGGTGGCGAACGCCACTTTCGCGCCCGCGCCGGAGGACGTCTTGAAGGCGCGCGAGCTGATCGCCACCTATGCCGAGGCCGTCGCTCAGGGCAAGGGCGTGGTGGTCCTGGACGGCAAATTGATCGAACAACTGCACGTTGATAACGCAAGGCGTCTGGTGGCGCTTGCGGAGGCGATCGCCGCGATCGAGGCTGATGCCGGGGCATCGGCCTAAAGCCATATATATCCCCCAAAGAATCTATATCGATAGATGTAAGCGACCGTCATCCGACGGTCGTTGACTCACGTCTTGGAGAACGCGTAGTCTGTGGGTCAGGAGTTTGATCTGCTGTGCGAATCTGGAGGGGAACGGGGACCGCAACGGTCCCATTTCGGTTCCCGTCTCCGTTCTGAATGAGGGCACTCCGCCATGACCTTGCTGGAAGAGAGACTGAAGAGGGGGGGGCCCGTTTCGCCGCACCTCCAAGTTTATAATATGTTCGCTTTGACCTCGTTCCTCTCGATTATCCACCGCATTTTTGGTGCGGCGCTGTTCGTCGGAACGTTGCTGTTCGCCTACTGGGTTATCTCGGCTGCCGCCGGGCCTTCGGCCTACGACGCCGCGATGGGCTTCCTCGGATCGTGGTTCGGCTATCTGCTTATCTTCGGCTGGTCGTTCGCGCTGTTCTACCACATGTGCAACGGCGTCCGGCACATGCTCTGGGATACCGGCCGAATCCTGTCGCTCCCCGAGATCTACAAGTCCGGCTACGCGATGGTCGCTTGCTCGCTTACGCTGACGGTCGTCGCGTGGGCGCTCGGCCTGAGCCTTTGAGAGCGGGAGGAGGAACAAAATGGCGAAAATGATGCGCAGTGACCTCGGAACCGCGCGCGCGCTCGGTTCGGCGCGCGACGGCTTCCACCACTGGTGGATCGAGCGCCTGACCGCGATCGCGCTGGTCCCGCTCACCCTGTGGTTCGCTTGCGGCGTGATCAGCGTCGCGGGGGCGGACTACGCCGAATTCGCGACTTGGCTCGGCAAGCCCTGGAATGCCGGGCTGATGATCTGCTTCATCTCTGCCGCCTTCCTGCACGGGAAGATGGGCATGGAAGTGATCATCGAGGACTACGTCGAGCCCCGTTGTGCTCAGTTGGCGGTGAAGATCTTCGTGAACCTTATGGCGTTCGCGCTTGGCATCGTCTCCGTCGTTTCCGTTCTGATTGTTGCGCTGAGGGGGTAACGCACGATGTCCGCCTATGAACTCATCGACCACGAATACGACGTCGTCGTCGTCGGCGCCGGCGGTGCCGGTTTGCGCGCCACTCTCGGCATGGTGCAGGCCGGTTTCCGCACCGCCTGCGTGACCAAGATCTTCCCGACCCGCAGCCACACCGTGGCCGCGCAGGGCGGTGTGGCCGCGTCGCTCGCCAATATGTCGGACGACAATTGGCAGTGGCACATGTACGACACGGTGAAGGGCGCCGACTGGCTCGGCGACCAGGACGCGATCGAATACATGTGCCGCGAGGCGGTGCCCTCGGTCTACGAACTCGAGCACTTCGGCGTGCCGTTCTCGCGCACCGACGAAGGCAAGATCTACCAGCGCCCGTTCGGCGGCCACATGCGCGACTTCGGCGCGGCTCCGGTGCCGCGCGCCTGCGCCGCGGCCGACCGCACCGGCCACGCGATCCTGCACACGCTCTACCAGCAGAGCCTCAAGCACGACGCGGAGTTCTTCATCGAGTACTTCGCCATCGACCTTCTGATGGACGAGGGCGTGTGCCGCGGCGTGATCGCCTGGGACCTCTCGGACGGCACCCTGCACCGCTTCCGCGCCAACATGGTGGTGCTCGCCACCGGCGGGTACGGCCGCTCCTACTTCTCGTGCACCTCGGCGCACACCTGCACCGGCGACGGCAACGGCATGGTCGCCCGCGCCGGCCTGCCGCTCCAGGACATGGAGTTCGTGCAGTTCCACCCGACCGGCATCTACACCGCGGGCTGCCTGATCACCGAGGGCGCGCGCGGCGAAGGCGGCTACCTCACCAACTCCGAGGGCGAGCGCTTCATGGAGCGTTACGCGCCGACCGCCAAGGACCTCGCCTCCCGCGACGTGGTCTCGCGCGCGATGACCATCGAAATCCGCGAAGGCCGCGGCGTCGGGCCGAAGAAGGACCACATCGACCTGCACCTCGAGCACTTGGGCCACGAGGTTCTGCACAAGCGCCTGCCGGGCATCACCGAGACGGCGAAGATCTTCTCCGGCGTCGATGCCTCGAAGGAGCCGATTCCGGTTCTGCCGACCGTCCACTACAACATGGGCGGCATCCCGACCAACTATCACGGCGAAGTGCTCAACCCGACCGCCGAGAGCCCGGACGCCGTGGTGCCCGGTCTGATGGCGATCGGCGAAGCGGCGTGCGTGTCGGTCCACGGCGCGAACCGCCTGGGCTGCAACTCGCTGCTCGACATCGTCGTGTTCGGCCGCGCAGCGGCGCTCCGCACCGCGGAAGTGCTGAAGCCGGGCGAGACGGTCAAGGTCCTGCCGGCGTCGATGGACGAGTACGCGCTCGGCCGCTTCGACCGCCTGCGTAATGCGGCGGGCAGCCACTCGGTGGCCGATATCCGTCTCAACATGCAGCTCGCGATGCAGAAGGACGCCGCGGTGTTCCGCACCGCCGAATCCCTGCAGTCCGGCGTCAAGGAAGTGTCCGCGATCGCCGGCACGCTCCCGGACATCAAGCTCGCCGACCGGTCGATGATCTGGAACTCC
>QKGW01000501.1 GCA_003250275.1 Alphaproteobacteria bacterium | reverse complement strand
CGTCGCGCATCCGGCGGGCGGGGTGCTGCGCGTCGCCGCGCCGCTGTCGCCGCACATGGTCAAGACCTTCGCCGACTTCGGCTTCGAGGAGGTGCTGGGCCGCGACGAACCGATGTTCGATCTCGACTACTGACTGTCTCTTTCCGCGTCTCTCCGGCGCGGCAGGACATGCGCCGACGTTTCTCTCGTTCCGTCACCCCCGGGCTTGGCCCGGGGGTCCTTTTTATGCGTGCTTTTGAAAAACCACAGCACGTGGATGACTGGGACGAGCCCGGTCATGACGGTTTCGAGGATGGAGTTGGTTCCCACGCGCTTTGGCGACGGAACACATAAAAAACGGCCGCGTCGTGAGACGCGGCCGTTTCCGTTTGCGTTGGGCGGAAGGATCAGACCTTCACGCCGAAGGCGATCGGCATCATCACGTACATCACCGCGATCGAGAGCACGATACCGATGAGGCACAGGGTGAAGCCCGACTTGAACATGTCCGGCACGCGGATCAGACCCGAACCGAACACGATCGCGTTCGGCGGCGTCGCCACCGGCAGAGCGAAGGCGAGCGAGGCGCCGAGGGCGACCGGGATCGCCATCAGCAGCGGCGAAACGCCGAGGCCCTGGGCGATCGAGATCGCGAGCGGCACGAAGGTCGCGGCCACCGCGGTGTTCGAGGTCATCTGGGTGAGGAGCATGGCGACCAGGGCCAGCACCGCCATGATGACGAGCGAGGACATGCCGGCAAGCGCCTGCATCTGACCGGCGACGAATTCGGTCACGCCGGACTTCGAGAGAGCACCGCCGAGCGCGAACCCGCCGCCGAACAGCAGGATGGCGTCCCACGGAATACCCTTCGCGAAGAGCGAGCTGTCGAGCAGCATCCGGCCCTTCTTGAAGTCCACCGGGATCAGGAACGCGAGCAGAAGCGCGGTCATGCCGATGGTCGAGTCGGTGATGAACTTCGACAGCGGCACCATCTTGCCCGCCACTTCGACGGACGGCAGAAGGCTGAGCAGCTGCGGACGCAGGATCCAGGACAGCGCGGCGACGAAGAGGATCATCGTCAGGGTCTCGCCACGGCTCATCGGGCCGAGCTTCTCGAGCTCTTCGTCGACGATCTCACCCGCGGCCGACAGGTCGAGGGCCTTCATCGGGAACATCGCCGGCAGGAGGAACTGAGTGATCGCGAGGAGCGCGATACCGATCGGGCCACCGACGAGCATGAAGTTGGCGAACGGCACCGGGGTGCCGGTCATCTGCACGACCTGGCCGGCCATCACCGCGTTCGGCGGGGTACCGATCAGGGTCGCCATGCCACCCATCGAGGACGAGAACGCGATACCCAGCATCACGCAGATGCCGAAGTTGACCGCGGCCTTCTTCTCGATTTCGGAACGGCCTTCGCCTTCCTGCACCATCTTCACGATCGCCATGCCGATCGGCATCATCAGCGCCGCGCAAGCGGTGTTGGACATCCACGCCGAAAGGAAGGCGGTGGCGATCATGAAGCCGAGCATCAGCATCTTCGGGTTGGTGCCGCAGACCTTGAGAACGATGAGCGACACGCGACGGTGCAGGTTCCAGGTCTCCATCGCGTAAGCGAGGGCGAAACCGCCGACGAACAGCCAAATCAGGTTGTTGGCGTAGTTCGGGGCGACGGCCTTGGCCGGCACCACACCGAGAACCGGGAAGAGCACGAGCGGAGCGAGGGCGGTCACCGAAATCGGAATCGCCTCAAGCATCCACCAAGTGGCCATCAGCAGGGTCACGCCGATGGTCTTCCACGCGGAGACGGTCAATCCCTCCGGCGGAGTGGTAAACAGGGTGTACAGCAGGAACGCCACACCCAAAATCAAACCAACGATTTCTTTCTTGCGGTCGGCGGTCATCCCTTCGGACGCGACGACAGCGCTGCTTGCAGAACTCATTCTGGCCCCCAGAAAAAGGCAATGTGTCTGTGAGTTGTAAGCCCCAAGGCCCCCGCCGCTCGGATGGGTGAGCGGTGCGTACGGGGCCTTTTCCCGGCGGCAAGGGTTAGTCCAATTCGCCACACTTGTAAAGGAGAATGGGGCGAAAACATGGCAGGCAAGGGAGCGCTTGCAAGGGTGTTCGTGCCTGATGAGGTTCTAAAAAGCATTGTAATAAAAAGAAAATATTCGGAACAGCAGCAGATGAATCTACTTCATCAAAAAAATCCGCACGGGATGTGTGGCCAAATTCAGCGGCCTACCCGAAGATGTGGGGCAAATAAGGCGTATATCCGGGATAAATTGGCAAAAACATGGCGGTATAGTGGCGCAAGAGGATCCGGGCCGCGCCCGGCGGTTGCGCCATGATTGCCCGGAGTCGCATCTCTAGGGGGTGTCGCAACCGTCGGGCGCACCTAAATCATTGAGGAAAGCAGGGGGAATGTCCCCGCCGATTCCGTCGCAAGGGAGGATGGACGATGAAATTCGGACGCGTCGCCAAGATAGTGGCCGGTGTGGTGGTGGTCGGTGTGGTCGCGGCGTACGGTGTTCTGGCATCCCTCGATATCGAGTCCTATCGCGGCACGATCATCAAGGCGGCCGAAGACGCCACCGGA
>QKGW01000242.1 GCA_003250275.1 Alphaproteobacteria bacterium | reverse complement strand
GGTGCGGATCGAGATGCCGAGAATGTTCGCGGCGTGGGTGCGGTTGCCCACCGTGTGGCGGAGGGTGTCGATGATCAGGTCGCGTTCGACGTCGGCGACGGTGCGGCCGACGAGCGAGCCGGTGCCGCCCTCGGCCGGGGCCTCACCCTCGCCGTCGAGCAGCATGATCGCCTCGGTGCCGATGGCGTCGCCGCTGGCGAGCAGCACCGCGCGGTGAATGGTGTTCTCGAGCTCGCGCACGTTGCCCGGCCAGGCGTGGCGCAGCAGCGCCTCGCGCGCGGCCGGCGCGAGCGGGCGCTCGGGCACGCCGTTGGCCTCGGCGTACTTCTTGACGAAGTGATCGGCGAGCAGCGGGATGTCGGCCTTGCGGTCGCGAAGCGGCGGCAGCGCGAGGTTGAGGACGTTGAGGCGGAAGTAGAGATCCTCGCGGAAGCGCCCGGCCTTGACCTCGGCCTTGAGGTCGCGGTTCGAGGTCGCGACGATGCGGGTGTCGATCTTCACCGGCTTGGTGCCGCCGAGGCGGTCGATTTCCTTCTCCTGGATCGCGCGCAGCAGCTTGGCCTGGAGGCGGGTGTCCATTTCGGAGATTTCGTCGAGCAGCAGGGTGCCGCCGGTCGCTTCCTCGAAGCGGCCGATGCGGCGCGCGATCGCGCCGGTGAACGCGCCCTTCTCGTAGCCGAACAGCTCGGATTCGAGCAGGTTCTCGGGGATCGCGGCGCAGTTGACGGCGACGAAGCGCTGGCCCGCGCGGCGGCTCTTCTGGTGGACGAAGCGGGCGATCACTTCCTTGCCGGTGCCGCTCTCGCCGGTGATCAGGATCGACGCCTCCGACGGCGCGACCTGGGCGGCGAGCTTGACCACGCGGTCCATGCGCGGGTCGGCGTAAAGGAGCGCGTGGCCCTCTTCGGCGATCGCTTCGAGCACCGCGGCGATGAGTTCGGCGTCGGGCGGCAGCGGAATGTATTCCTTCGCGCCCGCCTGGATCGCGCGCACCGCGGCCTTGGCGTCGGTCTCGGTGCCGCAGGCGACCACCGGCACGCCGATGCGCTCGGCCTCGAGGCTCTGCATGAAGCCGACGATGTCGAGCCGCACGTCGATCATCACCACGTCGGCGCCCTTGCCCGCGCGCAGCACGTCGAGGCCGGCGGCGGGGTCGTCGGCGTGCAGCACAGCGGCGCCGCGCGCCACCGCGATGCGGCTGGCGGCCCCGATCTGATTGCTGAGCGATCCGATGATCAACAGGCGCATGGTGGGTTACATCCTTCAGTCGAAATAGCGAATCCGCTTGGCCGGGGGCATCAGGCTGTTGAGCTGGAGCTCCAGGCGGCGCGGATTCTCCTGGCGGCCGATCGAGCCCGCCGCCACGAGGTTGAGCTGGCCGATGAGGGTTTCCTCGGCCGAATTGCGTTCGAGTTTCGAGGCGAGCGGGTTCAGCACCATGTGGGCGAGCACCGCGCCGTAGAAGGTGGTGAGCAGCGCCACCGCCATCGCCGGGCCGATCGCCGAGGGGTCCTCGAGGCGGCCGAGCATCTGCACGAG
>QKGW01000269.1 GCA_003250275.1 Alphaproteobacteria bacterium | reverse complement strand
GAACAGGAACCACCCGATCGCGGGCACCGCGAGGATCGAGACGTAGACGAGGATGTCGTGCGAGAACAGCGCCTGCCCGAACACCGGAATGTCGGCGAGCAGCGGGATCGGCAGCGCCGGCAGCGCGGCGATCGGGGTGCCGACCAGCGACTTGCCGACGAACGCCGAAAGCCCGACGCCGAAGATCGACAACGCGAGGCCGCAGGCGACCTGGTTGGCGCGTAGCACCAGCGCGAGGAAGGCGAACAGCAGCGACATCGCGACGCCCGCGCCCGCACCCGCGCCCATCGCCACGAGCGAACCCGCGCCCGCGTGCGCCGCGCCGAAGGCGGAAACCGCGCCCATCAGCATCATCCCCTCGATGCCGAGGTTGAGCACGCCCGCGCGCTCGGTGACGAGTTCGCCCAAGGCGGCGAACACCAGCGGCGTCGCGGCGCGGATCATCGCGGCAACGATGGCGGCGAGGGTGGCGAGTTCGGCATCGCTCATCGGGCCGCTCCCTGGTGAATGGCAAGACGCAGGCGGTAGCGGATCAGCACGTCGGCGGCGAGCAGGAAGAACAGGATCATCCCCTGGAACACCTGCGTCACCGCGAGCGGCACGCCGAGGCTGATCTGCGCCGCATCGCCGCCGATGTAGGTGAGCGCGAGCAGCAGCGAGGCGAGCAGAATGCCGATCGGATGCAGACGCCCGAGGAACGCGGCGATGATCGCGGTGTAGCCGTAGCCCGGCGAGACCGTCGGCACCAGCTGGCCGATCGGGCCGCACACTTCCATCGCCCCGGCGAGCCCGGCCATGCCGCCGCCGAACATCAGGGTGAAGGCGATCACCCGGTTGGGGCCGAAGCCCGCGTAGCTGCCCGCCGCCGGGGTCATGCCGATGACCTTGATCTGGAAGCCGAGGAAGCTGCGCGACAGGATCACCCAGGCGACGATCGCGACGACCGGCGCGAACAGCGCGCCGACGTGCAGGCGCGTGCCGTCGAGCAGGATCGGCATCACCGCACTGTCGGTGAACATCCGGGTTTCGGGGAAGTTGTAGCCCTCGGGCGAGCGCCACGGCCCGTGCACCAGCCACGCCAGCAGCAGCGCGGCGACGTAGTTGAGCATCAGACTGGTGAGGATTTCGTTGGCGTGGAAGCGGATGCGCAGGAGCGCCGGAATTCCCGCCCACAGCGCGCCGCCCGCGACGCCCGCGAGCAGCACCAGCGGCAGCACCCAGTAGCCCGAGACGTCGTAGAGCGCGAGCGCGGCGCCGCCCGCGGCGATCGCGCCGACGACGAACTGCCCCTCCGCGCCGATGTTCCAGACGTTGCCGCGGAAGCCGAGCGCGAGCGCGCAGGCGATCACCGCGAGCGGCGTCGCCTTGAGCAGCCACTCGGACACGCCGTAGAGATCGCCGAGCGGCGAGAGGAAGAAGGTTTCGAGCGCGGGCAGCGGCGCGAAGCCGAGCGCGGCGAACAGCAGGCCGCCGGCGATCACCGTCGCGGCGATCGCGAGCAGCGGCGCGACCACGGTCATCGCCTTCGACGGCTGCGGCCGG
>QKGW01000212.1 GCA_003250275.1 Alphaproteobacteria bacterium | reverse complement strand
GGTTTACGGCACCCAGAGTCCGGGATCGCTGGTTGATACCGCATGGCAACCTCTTTCGAGGATATCGACGGCTTCCGCCATCGTCGTCACCAACCCGCCGCCGCACAGCGGCACCGAAGGCGCGATTTCCTTCGCCACCGCCGCAAAGCGCGGCACCGCGATCGCCGGCAGCAGTTCGAGCGCGTCGACCGAGCTGCCGCGAAGCTGATTGCAGACGTGATTCATCGCCGCGCTGTCGAGCAGGAACGAGCGCTGGACGACGTAGAGCCCGAGCGACTGCGCGTACTTGAAGGTATCGGTATGGGTCGAGATCACCCCGTCGACGCCGAGATCGGCGAGCAGCCGCACGGCGAAACGGTCGCGCGCGTAGCCGCTCATCAGATCGATATTGACGATCGCGAACTTCCCCGCCGCACGAATGCGTTGCACCATGTCGCCGATGTTCTCGGGATCGCAACACAGCACGTAGATCAGGCTGCCGTGCGCGGCGAGCGCGCGATCGAGCGACTTGGGGTCGCGGATCGCGGGAATGATCTTGGTGTCCGACAGCAGCGCGGCGAGCGGCGGCCGTTGGCCGTGGAACCGCCCGCGCCGCTCCGGCACGAGGGAGATCACCTGGT
This sequence comes from Alphaproteobacteria bacterium, assembly GCA_003250275.1. Classification (GTDB taxonomy): domain Bacteria; phylum Pseudomonadota; class Alphaproteobacteria; order Rhodospirillales; family Rhodospirillaceae; genus Oleispirillum. Next base: position 923 of record QKGW01000212.1, on the reverse strand, counting down.
CGTTCGGCATTCCGCCTCCTCTCCCGGCAGGGTGCGCGGCGAATCTCCCCACCGCGCGTCTGGCCTTTGATACTGCTTGCATTCCAGCCATAGAACCATCCCTGCCGGTGTCATTCCAGCGACAAATTCGCAACCCCACGGCACAATCACAGACCGGCCGCGACGTGCGCCTTGGCGTCGGCAGCTTCCTCGGCGCGGCGCGCCTCGTCCCAGCCGAGCTCCGCCGCCATCAGCTCGACCACGCGGTCGGCCGCGGCGAGTGCCGCCTCGGTGTCGGTGAGCGCGAGGGTCATCCGCCGGATCAGCACGTCGGCCGCATGGACCGCCATTTCCGCACGCATCGCGTGCAGAACCTCGACTTCGAGGAACGGATGCCCCTCGGCGAGCCGCTCCATGCCGTACTCGGGGATCAGCGCGACGATCTTCTCCGCCTCGTCGCCGTAGCTCGAGATCAGGCTCGTCGCGACGTCGAGGGGCAGGCCCGCGCGCTGCGCGAGGACCTTGTCGGCATCCGGCGCGATGCTGCAGCCGCCGACCAGGCGCATGTCGTGGGTGACGCAGCCGCGCAGCGGGTTGAGCTTGCCGACCGAGACTGCACGGTCGACGGTGTGCTCGGCCATCAGGCGGTAGATCGTCCACTTGCCGCCGGCAATGGTGATCAGCCCCGAGTTCGACTCGAAGATCACGTGTTCGCGCGCGAGCTGCGAGGTGTCCTTGGCCTTGGGGTCGAACACCAGCGGGCGGATGCCGCACCACGCCGCTTTCACGTCCTTTTCCGAAACGTCGGTGTTGAAGTAGCGGCGCACGTAGTCGAGCAGGTAGGCGACGTCCTCCTCGGGCGCGACCGGCTTGTCGACGATCTCGATCGGCTCGTCGGTGGTGCCGACGATGACGTGGCGCTCCCACGGCAGCAGGAACAACAC
>QKGW01000178.1 GCA_003250275.1 Alphaproteobacteria bacterium | reverse complement strand
GCGGCCCGCGAGGAAGACACCATCACCGTGGTCAGCAACACGCCGACCTTCCACTTCACCCCGTCCAACCCGTGGGTCGCGGTGAACTGGCGCAAGCGCGAGGATATCGAAGTCGAACTCGCGCCGATTCTCGCCAAGCGCGGGATCGGGTTCTCCCCCGTGGGCGTGGCCAAGGTCCACCCGGAAGAGAACCGCTTGGAACTCTCCGACGGCGAGGTCCTCGACTACGACTATCTCGTCATCGCCACCGGACCGGCGCTCGCATTCGACGAGATCGAAGGCTTCGGCCCGCACGGCGGCCTGACCCAGTCGGTCTGCCACGTCGACCACGCCGAAGAGGCCGCCGAAGCGTGGGAGGCGTTCTGCGCCAATCCCGGCCCGATCGTCGTCGGCGCGGTGCAGGGCGCGTCGTGCTACGGCCCAGCCTACGAGTTCGCGGCGATCATGGACACCGAGCTGCGCCACCGCAAAATCCGCGACAAGGTGCCGATGACCTTCGTCACCCCCGAACCCTACATCGGCCACCTCGGCCTCGGTGGGGTCGGCGATTCCAAGGGGATGATGGAGAGCATCCTGCGCGGCCGCCACATCGACTGGATCTGCAACGCCAAGGTCGAGAAATTCGCCGACGGCGCGGCCCACGTCGTCGAGGTGGACGAGGACGGCAACGAGAAGCGGCGGCACACCGTGCCCTTCGCCTTCGGCATGTTGCTGCCCGCCTTCCGCGGCATCCCCGCAGTGATGGGCGTTTCCGGGCTGGTCAACCCGCGCGGCTTCGTCATCGTCGACAAGCACCAGCGCAACCCGACGTTCCCGAACGTCTTCTCCGTCGGGGTGTGCGTCGCGATCCCGCCGGTCGGCAAGACCCCGGTGCCGGTGGGCGTGCCGAAAACCGGCTACATGATCGAATCGATGGTCACCGCCACCGCGCACAACATCGGCAACCTTCTGCGCGGCGGAGAGGCGGACCGCGAAGCCACCTGGAACGCGATCTGCCTCGCCGATTTCGGCGACAGCGGCGCGGCCTTCGTCGCCCTGCCGCAGATCCCGCCGCGCAACGTCAACTGGTTCTCCACCGGCTGGTGGGTGCACGCGGCCAAGATCGCCTTCGAGAAATACTTCATGCACAAGGTCCGCGCCGGCAGCGCGGAGCCGATCTACGAGAAATACGTGCTCGCGGCGCTCGGCATCACCAAACTCAAGGACAAGATCCTCCACACCGTCCCCGACGAACCGAAGCTCTGAGGCGCGCCGAACCTTCAAAACCGAACAGGCGGTTCCCTTGGGGAACCGCCTGTTCGCATAGTGCCTTCAGCAGCGATGCCCGCCGCCGGACCTTATTCCCACTCGATGGTCCCCGGGGGCTTCGAGGTGACGTCGTAGGTGACGCGGTTGATGCCCTTGACCTCGTTGATGATGCGGTTCGCGACGCGCGAGAGGAAGGCCATGTCGTAGGGGTAGAAGTCCGCGGTCATGCCGTCGGTGGAGGTGACGGCGCGGAGCGCGCAGGCGTAGTCGTAGGAGCGGCTGTCGCCCATCACGCCGACGGT
>QKGW01000145.1 GCA_003250275.1 Alphaproteobacteria bacterium | reverse complement strand
GCCGAGCGAGCCGCCGGAAATCTTGCCGGTGACGTCGGCGCCGTCGACGGTGATGCCCGAGATCGTGCCCGAGGCGTAGCTCATCTCGGCGGTGAGGGTGCCGCTCGCTTCGTAGCTCAGCTCGTGCACGCTCGAGGTCAGCAGCGCGGTGCCGGAGGAGGTGTAGATCTGCACCGCGCCGGAGGAGGTGGTGAAGGTGGTGATGTCGAGATACTGGCCGAGTTCCTCGAGCGCGGCGCGGCGGCTGTCCTCGAGGTCCGAGGTCGAGGTGCCGTCGGCGGTGGCCTTGGCGATCTGGTCGTTGAGATCGTCGATCTGGTACAGCAGGTCGTTGACCGCCTCGACCCCCTCGGCGATCGCCGCGTCGGCGGAGGTGCGGGTCGACTGGATCGTCTCGGTGAGGTCGTCGACGGAGGTCTCCCAGTCGTCGACCGCGTCGTCGAGCGCGCTGACGTTGCCGCTGTCGCCGGGGTCGGCGATCACCGCCGCGAGCGCGTCCTGGAGGTCGGCGATCGAATTGGTGAGGTCGCCGCCGTCGGAGGTGGTGCCGAGCGCGGCCGAGACGGTTTCGAGATACGCGGCGACGGTGCTGTCGTAGGACGCCTGGCTGATCGCGTCGACGACGCCTTCGTGCAGCTTGTCGTCGACGTCGCTGCCGGTGCCGATCACCTGCACGCCGATGCCGACGCCGCCGACGACCTTGGTGGTGACGTCGACGCTCTTCTTGGTGTAGCCGGCGGTTTCGACGTTGGCGATGTTGGTCGAGGTCACCGAGATCCGCGTCTGCGCGACGCTCAAGGCGCTGCTCGCGGTGTAGATGATGCTGGAGATCGACATCGCCGCGCCTCCGCGATCAGGCGCTGAGGTGCAGGCCGGCGGCGCGGCACGCGCCGCGCGGCCTCGCCTCGCCCGAAGCCGAGTAGTTGGTGGCGTCGCGGCGCTCGCGCTCGGCGAGGGCCTTCATCACCGCCTCGACGCGCAGCGCGGTGGCCGCCTTGCGGGCGTTGAGCAGCGCCTGGTTCTCCTTCACCCGGCGCACCAGGGCGCGGATGTCGGCCTCCATCGCGGTGGGGTCGAGTTCGCCCGCGGCGGCGAGCGCCGAGGTGCGCGGCCGCAGCGCCACGGTGAGGCGGGCGTAGCGCTCGGAAAGTTCCTCCTTGCGGCGCACCAGTTCGGGCGGCAGCTGCTCGGCGGGGATCGCGAGGATCGCGTTCTCTTCGCCGATCAGCTGAGTGAGTTCGCGCAGAACCGCGAGGAAATCCCGCAGGGTCTTGCGGTCGAGGGAGGCGAGGGTCGGTTCGGACATCGTGTGCGCTCCTCAGCGACGGGGGGATTGGAGAATGTTGGCGGCGCGGCCGTAGGCCACGACCGCCGGGCGGCAGCGGCGGGTCCGCGCGATGCGCTGGCGGAGGTCGCCCTGGACCGCGCGCAGGGCGCGGATCGAGGCGTCGATCTCCGCGACCATCGCCATGCGTTCCGCCTTGGCGCAGTCGCGCGGCAGCCGCCCCGCCTTGGCGCAGAGGACTTCGAGGCGGCGGAGCGCGACGTCGAGGGCGCGGGATTCGGTGCGCATCGCGCTCACCGCTTCGCCGAGATCAGGGTGTCGTACATGTCGCTCACCGTGCTGATGATCTCCGACGCGGCAGAGTAGGCCTGCTGCGCGACGATCAGGCTGGAGAACTCGGTGGCGGTGTCGACGGTCGAGGATTCGAGCTCGCCCGACATGATCCCGCCGGTCGAGCCGGTGTCCGCCTCGTTGAGCGTCGCCGAGCCGGATTCCACGCTCGCGGCGTAGACCGTGCCGGTCTTGGCTTCGAGGCCGTTGGCGTTGGCGAAGGTGGCGAGCGGGATCTTGTAGATCGAGTAGCTGATGCCGTTGTCGAAGTTGGCGTAGACGGTGCCGTCCTCGTCGATCGAGACCGAGGAGAACTCGCCGTAGATCACGCCGTCCTGGACGATTTCGTCGACCGAGATCGCCGCCTCGTCGTCGGAATCCGAGCTTGCGTACTGCGACAGGCCATCGGTCTTATCGGCGGTGCCGACCTGGTAGTCGCCAGTCGGTGACCGTCATGCCGAGGTTTTCCGGCGAGGCGAGGGTGCCGTCCTCGTTGAAGGTCACGAGGACCGTGCCGTCGGCCTCGGTGGTGCCGTCGGTGTAGGTGAGGCCGATCGCCGCGGCTTCGCTGCTGTCGGCGAGTTCCGCGCTCATCGCCCAGGTGTTGGTGTCGGACTTGGTGTAGGTGAGGGTGACGGTATGGGCGACGCCGAGGCTGTCGTAGATCTCCGCGTCCACGGTGAAGCTGTCGCCGACCTCGGCCTCCGCCGGCAGGGTCGCCTGAACCGAAAGCTCGGTGGTTGCGGCGGCGACGCCCTGGTAGTTCTCGACGTTGATCGCTTCGAGCCCCGCCGCGCTCGTCGACGAGGTGATGTTGCCGTCGCGGTCGGTCGGGTAGCCCTGGAGATACCAGCCCGCGCTGTTGCAGAGGTAGCCGTCCTTGTCGGTCGTGAAGTCGCCGGCGCGGGTGTAGTAGAAGATGTCGCTGTCCGAGGTGTCGGCGACGACGAAGAAGCCTTCGCCGTCGATGCCGAGGTCGGTCGAGCTCTCGGTGCCGACCAGGGTGCCCTGGGTCAGGAGGCTCTGCGTCGGGTCGACGGTGACGCCCGCGCCGGTGAAGTTGGAGTACGAGCCCGAGCCCGACACCATCGAGGCGAACGACGCGGTGGTGCACTTGTAGCCGTAAGTGCTCGAATTCGCGAGGTTGTTGGAAATGCAGGAAACCGCCGCCGACTGGGAGTAGAGCGCGGAGACCGCGATATTCATCGAACTGGACAGGGTGCTCATTTTCGAGCCTCCACGATAAGGGGCGTTAGGATTCGGAAGCGGCGGTCGCCGAGACGATGTTGCTCAGGGACACCGTGGCGCCGTTTTCCATGATCAGTTGCGCGCTGCCGTCGGACCAATCGACCTGGGTCACCACGCTCGTGGTGTTGGGGTCGATGGTGACGCTCTCGCCGTCGGTGTCGGTGCCGACGATCTGCAGGGAATAGGTGCCGTCGTCGGCGGTGGCGCCGTTGGTCTTGGTGCCGTCCCAGGAGAAGGTGTAGGCGCCTTCGTCGGTGCTCACGGGTTCGCTGTAGACGACGTCGCCGTTCTCATCGAGCACCTGAACGGTGGCGCTCTCCATGTCGGCGGGCATGTCGTAGGACCACGAGAGGGTGTCGCCGTCGGTGAACTCGAGGTCGTCGGCGACGTAGGTCACCTCCATCCCGACCAGGGAGATCGCGACCGAGGCGCTCTCGTTGTTGGTCGCGAGCACGAGGTTCTCGAGATACGAGTTCGAAAGGATCTGCTGCTCCACCTGGGCGTAGTTGACCAGCTGGCTGGTCATCTCGTCGGTGTCGGTGGGGTCGAGCGGGTTCTGGTTCTCGAGTTGCGCGGTGAGCACGCTCAGAAACAGCTCGTAGTTCTCGGACAGCGATTCCACCGAGGTCGCGGTGGTGGTCGAAAGTCCGCTGCTCGAAGTGCTGCTGGTTACCGTGGTCATCGCCCGTCTCCCTCTCGTCGGTCGTCGAGGGAGCACGCCCTCGATGTGCGACAAACGGGGCGGCCGCCGAAACACTGGCGGAAATTCAGCGAAAATTTTTTCGGAGGAAACTGCGCCAGTGTCGGGCGACAGGCTGCGTATAGGGCTCGTAGGCGGCAGTCGGCGAGGCCGACGCGTCAGCAGCGGGGCCCGAAAGGTCCCGTCGAGATCAACGAAGGAGACATCTCATGCCTGTCATTTCCACCAACACGTCGGCGAACTCCGCCCTGCGTTACCTCAACATCAACTCCGACGAGCAGACCAGCGCGCTCAACAAGGTGGCGTCCGGTTCGCGCATCACCCGCGCTTCCGACGACGCCGCCGGCCTCGCGGTCGCGACCAAGCTGCAGTCGGACGTGGCCGTGCTCGGCCAGGCCGCGACCAACGCCAGCCACGGCTCCGCGGTGCTCGAAACCGCCGACGGCGGCCTGTCCGCGATTTCGGACGTGCTCGAGCGTATGAAGGTTCTGTGCGCCGAGGCGGCCTCGGGTGCTGTCGGCACCGACGAACTCGCGTACATCCAGTCGGAATACGACACCCTCGTCGACGAAATCGACCTGATCGTCACCACCACGACCTTCAACGGCACGTCGCTTCTCGACGGCGGCTACTCCGCCGATTTCCTCGTCGGCACGGCTTCGACCGATATCATCTCGGTCGCGCTCGGCGATGCGAGCTCGGCCACCCTCTCCGGCGGTGCCGACGTCGCCGGCACCGTCGGCGCGACCCTGCTCGACACCGTGAACACCGCGATCGACACCGTCGCCGGGATGCGCGCCGACGTCGGTGCGATGGAATCGCAGTTCAACTACCACTCCACTCAGATCTCGTCGTCGGAAGAAAACCTCGACGCCGCCCAGTCGGCGATCGCGGATTGCGACGTCGCCGAGGCGCAGTCGGAGTTCTCTTCCGCGCAGGTGAAGACCAACGCCGCGATCGCGGCGCTCGCCTCCGCCAACTCGATGCCGCAGCAGCTCCTCCAGCTCCTGCAGTAATCCGGCCGCGCGCCCCCGCATCGGCGGGGGCGCGCATCCCAGTTGCGGAGGCGCGGCATGTCGACGGTCGTCACGAGTTCGAGCGGCACCACCTACATCAGCGGAACCGGCACCTCGGGTTTCGATTCCTCGTCGCTGATTTCGGCGGCGGTGGAGGCGAAGATGGCTGCCGCGTACCGCATCGACGACCAGATCGACGTGCTCGAATCCGAGGTTACGGGGTGGGAGGAGATGCTCTCCGACCTCACCGACCTGTCCGACGCCGCCGAGGCGCTTTCCGCGCAGAGCGACGATTCGGTGTGGGACGACCGCACCGCCTACCTCTCGTCGTCGACGATCAGCGATCCGGACGACGTGCTCGCCGTCGCCGTCGACGACGACGCCGATCTCGGCATCTATTCGGTCGAAGTCGTGCAGCTTGCCGCGAGCCACAAGGTCGCGGGTGCCGAGCAGGACGACAAGACCACGGCGCTCGGGCTCTCGGGGACGTTCTCGCTGTCCGAGGACGACGGCACCGCCACCCCCATCACCGTGACCGAGGACATGTCGCTCGAGGATATCGCCGATGCGATCAACGACGTCAGCGGCGATACCGGCGTCACCGCCACCTTGGTCAAGACCAGCGATTCCGGCTACACCCTGGTGCTCGCCTCCGCCGACACCGGCCAGACGATCACCGCGACCGACGACAGCGGCACCGTGCTCGCCGACCTCGGCGTGCTCGACGGCGACGGCGCGTTCGCCGACGAACTGCAGGCCGCGCAGGACGCGATCATCACCATCGACGGCATCACCATCACCAGTTCCTCGAACGACATCGAGGACGTTCTGCCCGGCGTCTCGATCAGCCTCTACGACGACAGCGCCGGCAGCACCATCACCCTCGAAGTCGGCCAGGATCTCGACGGCGTCGCCGACGCGGTCACCGCGCTGGTCGATGCCTACAACGCCTACCGCGAGTTCGCGGTCCTCAACCAGACCACCGATTCCGACGGCGCGGTGGAGGATGCGGTGCTGTTCGGCGAGAGCCTGCTGCGCTCGGCCAATTCGGCGCTCTATTCGGTGCTCGCCACCTCGGTGGAGGTCGACGGCACCACCTACACCCTGTCCAGCCTCGGCATCACCTACGACGACGACAACTACCTCGAAATCGACGAGGACACCCTTGAGGAGATGCTGATTCAGCACCCCGAGGTGGTGCAGGCGTTCTTCGAGCAGAGCGTGACGAGTTCGTCGAGCACGCTCTACGTCGCCGAGACGCCCGGCGATCTCTCCGCCGGCAGCTATTCGGTCGAGGTGACGCTGGACGCCGACGGCAACCTCTCGTCCGCCACCATCGACGGCGTCGAACTCGAGGTCAGCGGCCAGACCATCAAGGGCGTCGAGGGCACCGTCTACGAAGGCCTGCGCCTGGTCTACACCGGCACCGAGAGCGCCACCGTGACGCTCACCGTCGAGGCCGGCCTCGCCGACATCCTGACCGCGCCCCTCGAAACCTACGTCGATGAGGACGACGGGCTGATCCAGTCGCGCATCGACAACATCAACGACACCATCGACGACAAGCAGGACAAGCGCGACCTCATCGCGGAGCAGGCCGAGGACTACGAGGAATACCTCACCGAATACTACGCCCGCATCGAAGCGGCGATGGAAGAAGCCGAACTCGCGCTCAAGCAGGTCGAGGCGCTGTTCGACACCAGCGATGACGACTGAACCCGGACCAAGGAGAAACCGATGAGCCAGAACGTTCACCAGATCGGCGCCCAGGCCTATGCCGCCGCCCGCCGCACCCAGCCGCCGTTGCGCGTCGTCGTCGAGCTCTACGACGCGATGCTCGCGGCTGTGGCGCGGGCCAAGCAGGCCAAGCTCGAAGGCCTGCCCGAGAACGAGTTCAGCGCGGTGCAGCGCGCGACGCAGATCCTTCTCGGCCTCGACGGCGTGCTCGACCACGATGCGCCGCGCGCGCGCACCCTCGCCGACAATCTCCACGTCTATTACAAGACCACGCTCACCCAGCTGCATCGTGCGCGCGCCGCGAAATCGCCCGACGCCGAGATCCGCTACGCCAGCGTGCAGCGCCAGGTGCTGACCATGCGCGAAGCCTTCGCGAGCGTCGCGGGCGTGCCGTCGCTGGTCCACAAGGCGGAAAAAACTGCCTAGTTTCAGTTGGGTGTAGGCAGATAGTGCCGAGTGACGGGGTGTCGCCAGCCTGCTAAAACCCGAAGAGAACGGTGACGACCTTGACTGGAATCAGCCGAACCGCAGCCGTCGACCATGCCAGGGAGACGTGGGTGGACCAAAGCGCCGTGACGCCCGGCAGCGCCCGAACCTCGGAGGACATGACCGACGAGGCGTTGATGCTGCGCGTTCAGGACGGCGACAAGGCGGCGTTCCGGCTCCTCGTCACCCGCCACATCGACCGCATCGTCGGCACCGCGCGCCGCATCGTCGGCCCCGCCGAGGCGGAGGACGTGGCGCAGGACGTGTTCCTCAAGGTCTGGACCGCGCGCGATCAATGGTCGCCGGGTCAGGCGGCGTTCCGCACCTGGCTCTACCGCGTCGCGGTGAACCGCTGCATCGACCGCATCCGCAGGGTGCGGCCGGGCAGCATCGACGAAGTTCCCGAGATTGCCGACGACGCCCCAGGGCCGCTCGACGAGTGCGAGCGGCGCGAGGACGGCACGCGCCTGCGCGCGGCGATGGAACACCTTTCCGAACAGCAGCGAACCGCCATCACCCTATACTACCACGAGAGTTTGACGGCGGCGGAAGTTGCGGAGATTATGGGCCTGCGGCTGAACGCCGTGGAGTCCCTCCTGAAGAGAGGGCGGCAAAAGCTGAGAACAGTGCTTAAATAATAGTCCACAGGATGTGGGCGATCTGGAGGGATCATGACGCCAGAAGAATTCAAGGCGTTGCTCGATACCTACGGTGCCGATCTGACGTGCTGGCCGCATGGCCGGCGGCAGTCGGCGCAGCGGTTGTTGGCGGAATCCGGGGCGGCGCGCGATGCGTTCGCCGCGGCGCAGGAGTTCGACGATCTTCTTGCCGTGCGGGAGCCATCTTTGGATGGAGCGGCCCGTCGGCGCCTGACCGACGCGATCCTCGACAATCTTCCCGAAGACCCGATGCCACGCCAGACCCGCGCCGCGCAGCCCGTCCGGCAGACCGTGCGGCCGACGCCGCGGCCGGCATCGCGGCCGAACCTCGGCATCGGCGCGCTGGTGTTGCGTCCGCTCGCGCCCCTGTGGGTCGGTTGCCTCGGTATGGGGTTGGCCGTGGGTATCGCGATCTACGCGGCGCAGCCGCACTCCGTCGCCCCGGCGCAGGCCGAGAGCGGCTTGATCGAAACCTGGGCGATGTACGGGCGCTAAGCCCGACGGGAGCATTGTGCGATGCGGCGATGGTTGATCGGTTCGCTGGCGCTGAACGTCCTGCTCGTCGGGATCGGCGGCGGCTTTCTGTTCGGGGCGTTGCTGCGTCCGCAGCCGCTGACGCCGATGCCGC
>QKGW01000192.1 GCA_003250275.1 Alphaproteobacteria bacterium | reverse complement strand
GACGTTCCCGCACGCGCCGGGCGACAGAAAGGACGGCCTTTCCCGCTCGGGCACGCTTTCGGCGCAGTAACCCCCAAATGGACTTGTCGTAACCTGGAGCGTGATCTTTCGCCGGGCGTAAATCAACCGGAGAAAAGCGGGTAAGTTGTGCGGGTTAGGAGTCTTGCGGCGATCTTGCCGATATTTTGCGGGCAAAAGCCGGGCGTTGCCGGAAGGGGGCGCGGATACGCCGAGGAAACCTTGGGCCGCCGCCGAGTCACGCGGGAGGCGCGGGCATCTGCGGCAGATCGAGGGGGAGCTGCGCGGCGGCGGCGGGGGCGTCCTCGTCGAAGCTCGACAGGGTGACGCCGAGCAGGCGGATGCCCTTGCGGGCCGGGAACAGCGGCGCGAGCAGCGCGCCGACGAGGCGCTCCACCTCCGCCGATTCGGTGAGCGGCGCGGGCGCGGTGTGGGCGCGGGTGATCTGGTGGAAGTCGGCGTACTTGACCTTGAGCGTGGCGGTGCGCGGGTGAAGTTCGAGGCGGCGGCAATGCCCGCAAACCTTGGCGATCAGGGGGGCGAGGGCGGCTTCGGCCTGCTCGCGGGTGAAAAGGTCGGTCTGGAAGGTGGTTTCGGTGCCGAGCGACTTGCGCTCGCGGTCGGGGCGCACCGGGCGGTCGTCGACGCCGCGCGCGATCCAGTAGTAGAAACGCCCGGCCTTGCCGAAGCGCCGGGTCAGGTCTTCGAGCGACCGGGCGGCGAGGTCGGCGCCGGTCTCGATCCCGATGCCCTGCATCTTCTCCGCCGTCGCCGGGCCGATGCCGTGGAACTTGCGTACCGGCAGGGCGGCGACGAACGCCGGGCCCATCCGCGGGGTGATGACGAACTGGCCGTTGGGCTTGCGGTAGTCGGAGGCGATCTTCGCGAGGAACTTGTTGTAGGAGATCCCCGCCGAGGCGGTGAGCCCGGTTTCGGCGCGGATCGCGGCGCGGATGTCCTCGGCGATCGCGGTGGCGGAGGGGAGGCCGGGGAGGTTCTCGGTGACGTCGAGGTAGGCCTCGTCGAGCGACAGGGGCTCGATCAGCGGCGTGTAGCGGGCGAAGATCGCGCGGATTTCCGCCGAGACCGCGCGGTAGACGTCGAAGCGCGGCTCGACGAACACCAGCTCGGGGCACTTGTGGCGCGCCGTTACCGACGGCATCGCCGAATGCACGCCGAAGGCGCGCGCCTCGTAGCTCGCCGCCGCGACCACGCCGCGCATCCGGTCGCGCCCCACCGCCACCGGCCGGCCGCGCAGGGCGGGCGCGTCGCGCTGCTCCACCGATGCGTAGAAGGCGTCCATGTCGATATGGATGATCTTGCGCTGCGGCCCGTCGGTCATGCTGCGAACTCTTGGAACAATGAGCGAACATTATCACCGGAACGGCGCGTTGCCAAGCTATGGGGACGATTGCGCGGCGGTCTCGGGCGCTCCATATCTTGCCTTACGGCACCACGTGAAGCCGCGATACCAAAAGGCATGAATCATGTCGTTCAAAGACTTTTCCTCCGCGCACCCGGATCATAAACCGACGCC
>QKGW01000376.1 GCA_003250275.1 Alphaproteobacteria bacterium | reverse complement strand
TCGCGCCGAGGCCGTCCTCGAGCTTGCGCAGCCGCGCCGTCACCGCCGACTGCACGCAGTTGAGCCGCTGCGCCGCCGCGGTGACGCTGCCGGTCTCGCCGATGGCGAGGAAGGTTTCGAGCGCGAGGAAATCCAGCATACATCAAAATCCGAGATGGTTATCAGCAAATAATATCATTTGTGGAGATAGATCGCCATCCCCATCCTTCAAGCCGGACGAAACGCGGGAGGTTGAGTGGTGACGATGCGCGGCAAGGCGGCGATGACGGTGGCGGCGGGGCTCTCGGCCCTCGCGCTCGCGATGGGCATCGGGCGCTTCGCCTATACCGCGCTCCTCCCCGCGATGCAGGCCGGCGGCCTCTCCGATGCCGATGCGGGCGTCGTCGCCGCCGCCAACCTGTTCGGCTACATGGCGGCGAGCTGGGTGCTCGGGCGGACGCCGCCCGCGTGGTGGCGGCGCGGTTTCGCCGCCTGCGTGGTGCTCTCGGTGGTTTCCACCGCGGGGATGGCGCAGCCGGGATTCGTCCCCTGGCTGCTCTGGCGCGCCGCCGCCGGTCCGGCGAGCGCGGGGATCATGGTGCTTGGCGTCGGGCTGATGCTCGAACGCCTGGTCGCACTCGGCCGCACCGATTGGGGCGGCTTCGCCTTCGCCGGGGTTGGCCTCGGGATCGCCGCGTCGGGCGTCGCCACGCTGCTCACCGGCGACGCGGCGCGCGGCTGGCTCGGGCTCGGCGCGGTGGCCGCCGCCGCCGCGGTTCCGGCGTTGCTCCTGGCGCGCGGCGCATCCGCCGCCATGCCCTCGCATCCGGCGCGCGGTCTCCATGGTTCCGCCGACCTGCGCCGCCTCGAAGCCCGCCTATCTCCTCGAAGGCTTCGGCTACTCCGTCGCCGCCACCTTCCTCGTCGCCGTGGTCGCGCGCGGCGGCGGCATCGGCCTCGCCGCCTGGGCGTGGATCGTCGCCGGGCTCGCCGCCGGACCGGCGTTCTTCGTCTGGCGCGCGATCGCCCGCCGCACCGGGGTCTGGCGCGCTCTCGGCCTCGCGTACGCGCTCCAGGCGGTGGCGGTTGCCCTTCCCGCGCTGTCCGACGCACCCGCTGCCGCACTGTTCGCAGCGGTCGGCTTCGGCGGTACCTTCCTCGCCATCACCGCGCTCACCGTTGCGGAAGTGCGGCACCTCGGCGGCGTCCCGGCGATCGGGCGCGCCACCTTCCTCTATGGCATCGGCCAGGCCCTCGGCCCGCTGCTCGCGGGCTGGCTCGCCGAAGCATGGGGAAGTTTCGACCCCGCGCTCCTCGCGAGCGGCGCTTGCGTCGCCGCCGGAGCCATGATCCTCTTGTCCCATCGAATCAGGAGACCCGAACCATGCCCTTCGTGAACATCAAGATCACCCCCGACGGCGCTACCCCGGAAAAGAAGGCCGAACTCATCGCCGGTGTGACCAACCTCCTGCGCGATACCCTCGGCAAGAACCCGGCGACCACCGTGGTGATCATCGAGGAAGTCGCCACCGACAACTGGGGCATCGGCGGCGAAACCGTCACCGCCCGCCGCGCCAAACCGGCGCAATGAGGCAAGGCCAGGGTTCCGCCCTGGACCCGCGAGGGGACTCAGTCCCCTCGATCCCATTCCTTTCCCAAGCAAAAGGGCCATCGAACGATGGCCCTTTTGCTTGGGAAGCAGCGGGAGGTCCGGAGGGTCCGAGACCCTCCGGTGGGGTTCGGGGGGCGGAGCCCCTGGCCTTCCTTACTTCCCGGTCTCGGCGAACTGCAGGGCGTGGAGGCGGGCGTAGAGGCCGCCCTTGTCGAGGAGGGCGGCGTGGTTGCCGGATTCCACCACCCGGCCTTTGTCGAAGGCGTGGATCACGTCGGCATCGCGGATGGTCGAGAGGCGGTGCGCGATGACGAGGGTGGTGCGGCCCTTCATCAGGGTGGCGAGGGCCTGCTGGATCAGGCGTTCGCTTTCGGTATCGAGCGCGCTGGTGGCTTCGTCGAGCAGCAGGATCGGCGCGTCCTTGAGGATCGCGCGGGCGATCGCGATGCGCTGGCGCTGGCCGCCGGAGAGGCGCAGGCCGTGCTCGCCGACGCGGGTCTGGAAGCCCTCGGGCAGCGCCTCGATGAAGTCGAGTGCGGCGGCGGCGCGGGCGGCGGCGCGCAGCGCGTCGTCGTCGGCATCGAGGCGGCCGCAGCGGATGTTCGCGGCGATGGTGTCGTCGAACAGCACGACTTCCTGGCTGACGATCGCGATCGCGTCGCGCAGCGAGGCGAACGACGCCTCGCGCAGATCGACGCCGTTGACGAGGATGCGTCCGGCGTTGGGGTCGTAGAAGCGCGGGATCAGCGAGAACACCGTGCTCTTGCCCGCGCCCGAGGGACCGACGAGCGCGGTGATGCCGCCCGCCTGCGCCTCGAAGCTGACGCTGTCGAGGGCGGTTTCCTCGCCATTGTAGGAGAAGCGCACGTTCTCGAAGCGCACCGCGCCAGGCACGCGCGGCACCTCGACCGGGGTTTCCGCCTCGACGAGGGCGGGCTTGCGGTCGATCAGCGCGAACACGCGGGCGGCGGCGGCGAGGCCGGTCTGGATCGAGACGTTCATCTTCGAGAGCGAACGCATCGGCTGGTAGGCCATCAGCACCGCGGCGATGAACGAGAAGAACGCGCCCGGCGTGGTGGTGCCGTCGATCACGCGGGTGCCGCCGTAGACGATCACCGCGGTGACGGCGATGCCGCCGAACACGTCGATGATCGGCTGCGCGGCGGCCTCGATGCGGGTCGCGCCGATCGCGAGGTCGCGCAGCGAGGCGACGAGCCCCTGGATGCGGCCGCGCTCGAAGCCTTCGAGGCGGTAGGCCTTGATCACCCGGATACCCTGGAAGGTCTGGCTGAGGCTGGTGGTGAGGCCGCCCATTTCCTCCTGGGTACGGCGCGCGACGCGGCGCATCCGCTTCGACAGGCGTTGCAGCGGGATCACCGAGAGCGGCGCGACGACGAGGCTGATCGTGGCGAGCATCCAGTCCTGGTAGAAGGTCACGCCGACGAGGAAGATCACCGACAGGCTGTCGCGCCCGATGCCGATGAACGCGCTCGACACCGCCGCGCGCATCGCGTTGATGTCGTAGGTGAAGTGCGAGACCAGCGTGCCCGAGGCGCGGTCCTGGAAGAGCGCGATTTCCTGGTCGAGAATGCGCCCGAAGAGGCGCTGCTGGGTGTCGGCGATGATGCTCTGGCCGACGTAGGAGAGCAGCACGTCCTGGAGATAGGCGGCGAGGCTCTTGACCGCGAACACCCCGAACACCGCGACGCCGATCAGCATCAACATGCTCTGGTCGCGCTCGACGAACACCTTGTTGACCACCGGATCGAGCAGCCACGCGGTGGCGGCGGTGGTCCCGGCGACCAAACCCATGCACAGCACCGCGGCGAACATCGGCCAGCGGTAGGGCCAGGCCGCCTCGCGGAACAGGCGCCGCATCAGTTTCGACGAGCGGGCGTCGGAGAGCGGGATCTTGGCTTCGGTGGGGAGCGTCTCGACCATACTTAACCTTTCCGGTTACGCGAGATGTTTGATACACCATCGCACCGAGGCATGGCTAGAGCGGAGCCTCCGCACTATCTATGCCCCGAACCCTGGGGAGGACGACGACTTGGATTTGCCGACGATCGCGGCGCCCGCGCCGGAGCTGACGCCGCCTGAGCGCCGCCGCGCGTTTCTCGACATGTGGCTGGTGGACCACGGCTTCATCCGCGACATCTACTGGAACCTCCACCGCGTCGCCGACGGGGTGTGGCGGGCCGCGCAACCCGCGCCGCATCACCTGCGCCGCGCGCGCGATCTCGGCGTGCGCACCGTCCTCAACCTGCGCGGCCGCCGCGACACCTGCGGCGCCTACCAGCTCGAACGCGAGGCGTGCGCGCGCCTCGGCCTCACCCTCATCGACTTTCCGATCCGCTCGCGCAGCCCGCTCGACCGCGAAACCCTGCTCGCCGCTGCGAAGCTGTTCGGCGAGATCGAGACGCCGTTCCTGCTGCACTGCAAGTCGGGCGCGGACCGCGCCGGGTTCATGTCGACGCTCTATCTCTTCCTGCACGAGGGCGTGGCGCTGCGCGAGGCGATGCGCGTGCACCTCTCGTTGCGCTACGGCCACGTCAAGCAGGCCAAGACCGGCGTGATCGACTTCTTCTTCGAGGAATTTCTGCGCGAGACCGACGGCAGCCGCGAGGCGTTCGTGCCGTGGGTCGAGACCCGCTACGACCGCACCGCCCTCGAAGCCCGGTTCAAGGAGAACTGGCTCGCGGGGATCCTGGTCAACAAGATCCTCCGCCGCGAATAATCCCCTACTTCCGCAACAGCGCCATGTCGGCGAGCGCCTGTAGCACCGCCGCCGGGTTCTCCACCTCGGGCAGCGCCGCCGCGAGCTCGGCGAGGCCGTGGTGGCCGTCGAGCTGCGCGAGCACGGCGCGCTGCGCCGCGTCGAGGCGCACGGTTTCGTGGCGCATGTTCGGCGCGATCTCGCCGCGCCCGGCGGCGAGGCGCGCGGGCGCGAAGCCGTGCGGCCGCGCCGCGGGTTTGAGCGCGTAGCTCGGCGGCAGCAGCGCGACGTCGACGATCTTCGCCGAGGCGAGGTTGCCGAACGCTTCGGCGAAGTCGCGCGCCACCTCGCTGCGCGGCCGGGCGAGCGCGCGCGCGGCGGTGGCGACGAGTTCGCCGAACGACAAACCCGCCGGACCCGCCTCGATCGCGGCGAGCACGCAGGCGACCAGGGTGACGCCGGCGACGGTGCCGACCGGCTTGCCGCGGTGGTCGAGCGGCAGCGCCTTGAGCCGGCCCTTGGCGTGCGGCGGCACCGGGCGCGGCGGACGGCAATCCGAGATGATCCGCAGCTTCGCGAGCGAATCCGGCGTGATCCGCCAGTTCGGCGTCGCCGAGCTGCGGCACAGCAGGGTCATGCGGAAGCGGCGGTTGTTGAGGAAGTCGCGGTACTGCTCGATCTTGGCGAGGTCTCCGCACGCGCCGATGCGCGCGATGCGCTCGCGGTCGTCGTCCGAGGGCGTCGCCAGCGGCATCGCGTAGAGCGTCGCGTCGCCGAGGTAGCGCAGGCCGTGCGCGGCGGCGTGGTCGAGCACCTCGCTGAGATAGAACGCGTCGTTGGTGGCTTCGAGATGGTCGTGGAGGAGGAAGGCGTCGGGGATGCGCTTCATCCGCTCGACCTCGCGCGCCAGCACCTCGCGCACCGCACCGGCGTCTGCGGTCATGTGCCCGGCCATGTAATCGGCGAAGCGGCGCGCCGCCTCGATCCGTTCGGCGTTCGAACCGAGGTCGCGGATGCGGTAGAGCATCGCGTCGCGCAGCGAGCGGATCGCGTCCCACCCCGGCCGCGCGTTGAAGCTGACGTAGGCGACGCCGTTGGGCGCGAGGATCCGTCCGATCATCTCCATCAGCCGCTCGCGCACCGGCGCGGGCACCCAGGAGTAGAGACCGTGCGCGATGACGTAGTCGAAGGTGCCGAGTTCGTCGTCGGGAATATCGAGGATCGAGCGGCCGTCGAAGCGCACGTTGGCGAGACCGAGGGCGGCGGCGTCGACCTGCGCCTGGGCGATCTGCACCGCCGAGTAGTCGATGCCGACGAACCGCCCGCGCGGGAAGCGCGCCGCGATCGGCAGGAGGTTGCCGCCCATGCCGCAGCCGAGTTCGAGCACCCGCGCGGTGGCGGGCGCGGGCGGCGAAATTCCGAACAGGGTGCCGAGCGCCGCGAGGCGGCTTGGTGCGGTGCGGGGGTAGGCGTAGCTCGGATAGGGCGTCTCGTCGTAGACCGCGGACGTCGTCGGGTTCATTTGCATCATACAACCTCCTCGCCGCAGACCCGGTCTAGAGGGGCAGCGGCGGGGCAGACATTACGCCCGCTCTTCGGGAAATAGTATGGCGAAGATCACGGAAATTTGGTGGCGTCAGTCGTTCGAGAAAATCGCGATCTGCATCGCCATTTCTCCGTCCGTCAGGGGATAGCGGCGACCGACCCCGTGCAGCGCCATATCGGGGTTGATGCGGCCGAGGCGTACCTGCACCTGAGTGGTCGTCTCCATCGAGAGCCCGGCGCGCCAGCCGAGCGCGGTAACCGCCTTGGGGCTCGACGAGCCGAGGATGCGCGCCACCACCGAGGGCGCGAGATCGGCGCACACGCCGATCGCCGCACGGGCGAAGGCGAGGTGGTTCTGGACGATCGAATTGCGGATCAGCTCCTCGTTGAGCTGTCCCGCCTCGCGCAGCATCTTCGCTTTTTCGTATTCCGCCTCGATTTCGAGGGAATCCCGGTTCTCCGAGGGCATCGCCATCGGCCGCGTCGCCTTGAGGCGGTCGTGGAAGACGCGGCGCACCGCGCTCACCGTCTCGGGCGTGAGGTCGCGGCGCTGCGCCAGCACCTGGAGGAGATTGTCGCCGATGAAGGTGGCGAGCCGCCGCGCCGCGCCGTGCGGCAGGTTGGCCCGCCGCACCAGGGGATCGCGCAGGCTGTCCTCGCGCTTGGCGCGCGCGACCATCGCGTCGAGGGTTTCCTCGCGCAACTGCGCGCTGTCGTTGCGCAGGAGATCGGCGATCGCGTCGATGTCCGCCGATCCCGCGATCACGTCGGAGATGTCCGCCGACAGGCTATCGCGCTTGGCGATCGCCGAGAGCGCGCCCGCCACCGGGCTCGACCGGATGATGTCGAGGAGGTCGTCGTCGGTGAGGATCGGCGAGAATTCGAGGATCGGCGCGGCGACGATGATCTCGATGTCGCGCGCGAGGCGGCCGATCACCTCGGCGGGCACGTCGGGCTCGGACTTCAGCGCCTCGGCGAGGAGGCGGCGGATCGTCGGCGCCTGGTCGCGCGCGAGCAGCGCCAGGGTCTCGTAGGTCATCGACCGCACGCGGTCCTGCTCGGAGGCGGACAGCCCCGGCGCGAGGCGGGCGATCTTGCGCGCGAGGTCGGCACGCACCTCGGCGTCCTTGTCGTGGGCGAGGTTGTAATCGGCCTGGCGCGGCGTGCCGAGGTTGGCGGCGATGCGGCGGCGCACCTCGGGATCGGGATCGGCGGAGAGGAAGTAGAGGATTTCCGGCACGACGTCGGTACGCGCGGCGAGCTCGCGCCGGATCTCCGGGTCCGGGTGCCCGGCGAGCCGCTTCGCCTCGTCGTAGGTGAACGCCTGCGACGCGAGGCCGGCCGGGTTGGTCGAACCCTCCTCAAGTCGCGCGGTCAGGCGAGATAAATCCAAAATCACCGGTCTCCGAAGCCGAGGGCATTCACATCGTGGGCGGCGCCACGCGGAAGGATCCCTTTCCCGAATGCTTGGTCTGATACATCGCGCCGTCGGCGCGGGACAACAACGCGTCGATGCTCTCGTGGCTCGACGGATCGTACACCGCGATGCCGATCGACATCGACAGCGTGCGCCCGATGCCGCTCGAGAAGCTTTCGAGCCCGCTGCTGTTCTCCAGCAGCAGCTTCGCCTTCGCGGTCGCGACGTCCTCGTCGACGCCGTCCATCCACACCGCGAACTCGTCGCCGCCGAGGCGCGCGACGAGGTCCGACGGGCGGGTCGCCGCCTGCAACATGCGCTTGACCTCGAACAGCGCCTCGTCGCCGCGCTTATGGCCGAACAGGTCGTTGACCATCTTGAAGTTGTCGAGGTCGACGTACATCAGCGCCGCGCCGCGGCCGTCGTGGCGCAGGCGCTGGGTGCGGCGTTCGAGTTCCTCGATGAAGGCGCGGCGGTTGTAGAGGCCGGTGAGCGCGTCGGTGCGGCTGAGCGCGAGGATGTGCTCGTGGTTGCTGATCTGCTCGATCGCGATGCCGACCTGCGCCGAGAGATCGGAGAGCAGGATGCGGTCATCCTCGTCGTAGGGCACGCGCGACAGCTCGCGCCAGAGCACGATCGCGCCGTTGACCTCCTGGCGGTAGCGGGTGATCGCGGCGAGCACGTTCCACTTGCCGATCACGGTCTCGACCACGTCGGTGCCGGAGAAGGTGGCAAGTGCCTCGCGCAGGTCGCCGGCGGTGCCGACGCGGCCGAAGGTCGCCGCCGAGATGAGGTCGTCGAGGCGCGCGGGCGTGTCGCCGGGGCGGGCGCGCAGGACGTTGCAGCCCGAGACGCCGACGCCCTGCGCCACCGTCGCGGCGGCGATGGTGAGCATGTTCTCGGGGTCGACCTCGTCGCGGAAGCTGCGCACGATGAAGCTCAGCAGGCGCTCACGGTTGCGCGAGCGGGCGATCGCGATGTCGCGTTCGCGCACGTCGGTGATATCGCGGCAGACACCGCGCGCGCCGGTCCAGCGCCCGGTGTCGTCGTAGAGCGGCACCGCCGAAACCAGCAGGCACACCGCGTTGCCGTCGGCGCGGCGCATCCACACCTCGACGTCGGCGGTCGGCTGGCGCGCGGCGAAGAGTTGCAGGCTGGCGCCGTCGAGCGGTTCGGCGAGGAAGCTTTCGGGCTGGCGGCCGACGAGTTCGTCGACCGAATAGCCGAGCACCCCCTGCGGGCTGACGAACACCAGCGTGCCCTCGGCGTTGGTCTCCCACGCGAACGCCGCGGAGACCTCGACGAGATCCTTGTAGCGCTGGCGCGATTCCACCAGGGTGCGGCGCATCGAGGTGGCGAGGGTGACGTCGCGCCCGACGATCATCGTCACGTCGGCGCCGCGCTCGGCGTCGAAGGCGGGCATCACGGTGATGTCGAAGACGCGGTTGAGGCGGTCGTCGCTCGCGCCGACCATGCCCGCGGCGGCGCGGCCGGTGCGGCGCATCCGCGCGAGCAGCGCGCCGAGGGTGGTGGTGTCCGCCGAGGCGGACGGCGCGTCGAGATCGGCGAGCGCGTGAACCAGGGGCGCGGCGAGCGGCGTCGCGTACAGGCAGCGGTTGTCGGGGCCGACGAGAAGGGCGCACACATCCTCGCCCGCGAGACACGTGCGTGCGATCCGGACGGCTTCGACGCTGGCGGTCGCGGTGCCGGAGTCGGGTGCGTGAGGCAAGGGCCTCTCCATCGAACGGCCGGACGCGGTCCGGCGCAGGATTTGTGATTGTCGTCCCCGCGTTTCACCGTATTGTGGGACCGCGCGTATATTCGTCAAGCCATAACCTGGATGATCCCGTGAGCCGCAGTCCCGATGCCACCGCGACGGCCGCGCCGACGCCCGGAACTCCGGCGGATTTCGCCGCGAACGTGCGCGAGTGGATTTTCGACCTCGACAATACTTTGTACCCGCCGACCTCGCATCTGTTCGACCAGATCGACCGGCGGATGACCGCGTTCATCGGCGAATGCCTCGCCCTGCCGCGCGACGAGGCCTACCGGGTGCAGAAGGACTATTTCCACCGCTACGGCACCTCGCTGCGCGGCCTGATGGCCGAACACGGCCTCGATCCCGAGGACTACCTGACCGCGGTGCACGACATCGACTACGGCGTCCTCGCCCCCGATCCGGCGCTCGCCGCCGCGCTCGCGCGCCTGCCCGGGCGGCGCATCGTCTACACCAACGGCTCGACCCGCCACGCCGAGAAGGTGCTCGACCGGCTCGGCATCGCCGACGCGTTTTCGGCGATCTTCGACATCCGCGACGGCGGCTATTGGCCGAAGCCGCACGAAAGCTCCTACGACGCCCTGATCGCGCGCGAGGGCATCGATCCGCGTCGCGCCGTCCTGATCGAGGACAGCCTCAAGAACCTCCCGCCCGCCGCCGCGCGCGGGATGCGCACGGTGTGGCTGCGCAACCGCCGCGATACCGCCGGGGTCGGGCTGTTCGACCCCGAGGCCTGCACCGCGGTGATCGACGACCTCGTCGGCTGGCTCGAAGCGGTCGGAGCAGCGTGCGGGAACGGTTGACAGGGCGCGGCCCTCGTCTAAGGTTCGAGTGCCGTTTTCAGCCGCAATTCCGAAGGATCCCGCCATGAGCACCGCACAGATCTCCGCCGCCGTCGAGGCCGCCTGGGAGACCCGCGACACGATTTCGCCCGCTACCGCCGGCGAAGTGCGCGACGCCGTCGAGGCCGCGCTCGAACTCCTCGACCACGGCGAGGCGCGCGTCGCCGAGAAGATCGACGGCAAATGGGTGGTCAACCAGTGGCTCAAGAAGGCGGTGCTGCTGTCCTTCCGCCTCAACGACATGGCCACGATCGCGGGCGCGCCGGGCGGCGCCAACTGGTTCGACAAGGTCCCCTCCAAGTTCGTCGGCTGGGACGACGCGCGCTTCCGCGCCGCCGGGTTCCGCGCGGTGCCGGGCTGCGTCGTGCGCCGCTCCGCGTTCATCGCGCCGGGCGCGGTGCTGATGCCGTCGTTCGTCAACCTCGGCGCCTACGTCGGCGAGGGCACGATGGTCGACACCTGGACGACCGTCGGCAGCTGCGCGCAGATCGGCCGGAACGTCCACCTCTCGGGCGGCGTCGGTATCGGCGGCGTGCTCGAACCGCTGCAGGCCGGCCCGGTGGTGATCGAGGACAACTGCTTCATCGGCGCGCGTTCCGAGGTCGCCGAGGGCTTCATCGTCGAGGAAGGCGCGGTGGTTTCGATGGGCGTGTTCCTCGGCGCCTCCACCAAGATCGTCGACCGCGCCACCGGCGAGGTGTTCCGCGGCCGCGTGCCCGCCTACTCGGTGGTGGTGCCGGGCTCCCTGCCGGGCAAGCCGCTGCCCGACGGCACGCCGGGCCCGTCGGTCGCCTGCGCGGTGATCGTCAAGACCGTCGACAAGGGCACCCGCGCCAAGGTGTCGATCAACGACCTGCTGCGGGACTGAGATGACCGACGCCGTCGAACTTGCCCGTGACCTGGTGCGCTGCCCGAGCGTCACGCCCGACGCCAAGGGCGCGCTCGACCTGATCGCCGAGCGCCTCGGCGCCGCGGGCTTCGCCTGCACGCCGCTGCGCTTCGCCGACGCCGATACCCCGGACGTCGACAACCTCGTCGCCAGCTTCGGTGCGGGCGCGCGCCACCTCGCCTTCGCCGGGCACCTCGACGTGGTGCCGCCGGGCGAGGGCTGGGCCTCGCCGCCGTTCGCCGCGGAAATCCGCGACGGCGTCGTCTACGGGCGCGGTATCGCCGACATGAAGTCGGGCGTCGCCGCGTTCGCCGCCGCCGCGATCGACTTCCTCGCCGCCCGCGGCGCGGAATTCGACGGCCGGATCAGCCTGATTCTCACCGGCGACGAGGAGGGCCCGGCGATCAACGGCACGCGCAAGGTGATGGAACACCTGAAGGCGCAGGACGACCTGCCCGAGGTGTGCATCCTCGGCGAGCCGACCTGCCGCGAGTACTTCGGCGAGATGATGAAGATCGGCCGCCGCGGCTCGCTCACCGCCTACCTCACGGTCAACGGCGTGCAGGGCCACGTCGCCTACCCCGAGAGCACCGACAACCCGGTGCACCGTCTGGTGCGCATTCTCGACGAACTACTGGCGAAGAAGCTCGACGCGGGCAACGCCTACTTCCCGCCGTCGAGCCTGATGGTCACCACCGTCGACGTCGGGAACCCCGCGACCAACGTGGTGCCGGGCGCGGCCAAGGCGGCGCTCAACATCCGCTTCTCCACCGCGCAGACGAGCGACGGGCTGGAACGCTGGATCGCCGGGGTCGTGGCGCGCCACGCGCCCGACGCCGAGGTCCGCTTCGAGCGCGGCGCGCAGCCGTTCCTCACGCCGCCCGGCGCGTGGAGCGAACTCGTCGCCGCCGCGGTTTCCGACGTCACCGGCGAGACCCCGGCGCTCAGCACCACCGGCGGCACCTCCGACGCGCGCTTCATCAAGGACTACTGCGCCGTGGTCGAGTACGGCCTCGTCGGCAAGACCATGCATCAGGTCGACGAGGGCGTGCCCGCCGCCGACATCGACTCCCTCGCGCGGGTCTACCGCCGCGTCCTCGAACGGTATTTCGCATGAACCCGCTCGCCGAGATGATTGCCGGACTGCGCGGGGTGTGGGGCATCCTGTGCTTCCGCCGCGACGTGTTCAAACGCTTCGACAACACCCCGGGCGGCGTCGCGCGTTCGTTCCTCGCCGCCGCGCTCGGCCTGCCGATCTACTTGCTCGTGCTCAAGGCCAATCTCGCCGCGATCACGCCGCGCCCGGCGCTCGGCGCGGTTCTGCCGATGATGCTGCTCTACTACGTGATCGAGTGGCTGATCTGGCCCAACCTGATGGTCGGCGTCGCCCGCCGGATCGGCCGCGGGCATCTCTATTTCCGCTACATCGTCGCCTACAACTGGTTCGCCCTGGCGCAGATGCTGATCATGCTGCCCTACCAGTTGGCGATGCTGTCGGGCGCCGCGGCGGCCCCCGAGATCGCTCTCGTCGGCCTGCTCACCACCGTCGCCTTCGGCGTCTACGAGTGGTTCATCGCCCGCCACGGCCTCGAGATCGAACCCCGCCCGGCGATCGCGCTGGTGCTGCTCAATCTCCTCGTCGGGCTCGCCCTGCTGCAGTTCAAGGCCTACCAGATCCAGTTCTGAGGCATGACCCGGTTCTGAAGCATGAAAAAGGGCGGCCCGGAGGCCGCCCTTTCGTTGTGCGCGGATGCGCCGCTCACTTCACGATCGAGATCGTGACGCGACGGTTGCGCGGCTCCTTGGCGCCGTCCGGCGTCGTCACCGCGAGGTCGGATTCGCCAAACGCGGAGATCGTGATCGCGGCTTCCGGCACGCCCTGCTTGACCAGCGCGTCGCCCACCGCCTCGGCGCGCAGCGACGAGAGCTTGTCGTTGTAGGCGGAAGCGCCGGAGCGGTCGGCATGGCCGGAGATGTCGGCGCGGTTCGCCTTCTGCGTCTTGAACGCCTGCGCCGCCTCGCGGATCACCGAGAGCGCGTCGCCTTCGAGCTTGGCGGAATCGAAGTTGAAGTAGACGACGTAGGTCGGCGTCGGCAGTGCGGCGGGCTGGGCCTTGACCGCGGGCGCGGCCATCGCCTTGATCGCGTCGCCGAACTGGGTCTTGCAGGCGGCGATGTCGTCCAGCTGCCAGTTCTCTTCCTGCTGCTCCATCCAGCATTCGTAGCCGGCCTGGGCGAGGGCGAGGTTCTTGCCCTGCTTGGTCTTCATCTCCGGCGTCATGTAGCGCATCAGAGTATCGCGCGCGGCGGAGAGCTCGGCGACCTTGTCGTCGGGCAGATCGCGATCGGCGATCGCTTCGGGTGCGGGCGGCGTGCCCGCGGCGGCGAGCTTGCCGCGCGCCACGTAGGTGGCGGTATCCCGCCAGTCGTCCTGCACACGCTCGTAGGTGGCGAGACGGACGTATTCACTCTGGAGAGTTGCGTCGAAGACGCTTGGAGACGGCTTGGTCGCTTGCAGACCTTCCACATCCCACGCACCGCTGCAGGCGGAGAGCACCGCCGCCATTCCCGCACACGACACAACAGCCAATGATTTGCGCATGACGAATTCCTTCTGATCCTCTATCGGATGGATCACCGATGCCCGGGCGATCGGAGTAAACCATCGTCCAAGCTAACGCGACCGAGCCCCAAAATAAATTGCTGCTTTCGCGAAAAAGTCCAGCGACACAAAAATTTTGCGGTTTTTTTGCACGACGACTGCGAGTAATAGGTGTGACATGCAAGCATACTCCGCTCCTTCCGCGGCGCCCGAAGGCGACGCCCGCATCGATCTCGTCGGCCTGTCGCGCGACGAGCTCACCGCCGTGCTCGCCGAGATGGGCGAGAAGCCGTTCCGCACCAAGCAGCTCTGGCACTGGATCTACCACCAGGGCGAGACCGACTTCCTGAAGATGACGACGCTCGCCACTGGCCTGCGCGAGCGCCTCGCGGAACGCTGCATCGTCGGCCGCCCCAAGGTGGTGACCGAGCAGAACTCGGCGGACGGAACGCGGAAGTGGCTGTTCGGCTTCGCCGACGGCAATCAGGTCGAAACCGTCCACATCCCCGAAGACGACCGCGGCGCGGTGTGCGTCTCGACCCAGGTCGGCTGCACCATGACCTGCCGCTTCTGCCACACCGGCACGCAGATGCTGGTGCGCAACCTCACCGCGCGCGAGATCGTCGGGCAGTTCATGGCGGCGCGCGATTCCTACGGCGAGTGGCCGACCCCGACCGACGAGACCCGCCACCTCTCCAACGTCGTGCTGATGGGCATGGGCGAGCCGCTGGTGAACTACGACGCGGTCGCCAAGGCGATGAAGATCGTGATGGATCCCGAGGGCATCGCGATGTCGAAGCGCCGGGTGACCCTTTCGACCTCGGGCTACATTCCCAACATGCGCCGCTGCGCCGAGGAACTCGGGATCAAGCTCGCGGTGTCGTTCCACGCGCCGACCGACGCGGTGCGCGAGCAGATCATGCCGATCAACCGCAAATACCCGATCGCCGAACTGATGCGGGCGATGAAGGAATACCAGGAGATCGCGGGCGCTCGGCAGTACGTCACGATCGAATACATCCTCCTCAAGGACGTGAACGACAGTCTCGCCGACGCGCGCGAGCTGGTGCGGCTGTTCGACGCCTCGGGGATCGGCGTGAAGTTCAACCTGATCCCGTTCAACCCGTGGCCGGGCGCGCCCTACGAGACGCCGAGCATCAAGTCGTGCCAGGCGTTCGCCGAGGTTCTCACCAACGCGGGCTACGCCGCGCCGATCCGCGTGCCGCGCGGGCGCGACATCCTCGCCGCGTGCGGCCAGCTCAAATCGGCGAGCGAGCGCCAGCGGCTTTCACGCGTGCGCGCCCGCGAGGCCGCCGGCATCGCCGACCCCGATCACGCGCCCGCGGAAATTTCGTAGACTCCCACGCTTTCGTCTTGTCGCAACGGCCCGGCAGCCTATACTGCCGGTCTTTTCGGCTTGCCGCGCTCCGGGGATGCGCTCCGGGGCAGCGGCGCTTTCTGTCTGAATGGGAAAGGCACGCGCATATGACGAACGGCGTCAAGAAGGTCGTTCTGGCCTACTCCGGTGGCCTGGATACCTCGATCATCCTGAAGTGGCTCCAAGACACGTACCGTTGCGAAGTGGTGACGTTCACCGCCGACATCGGTCAGGGCGAGGAGCTTGAGCCGGCGCGACGAAAGGCCGAAATGCTCGGGATCAAGCAGATCTACGTCGACGATCTGCGCGAGGAATTCGTGCGTGACTACGTCTTCCCGATGTTCCGCGCCAACGCCCTTTACGAAGGCCAGTACCTGCTCGGCACCTCGATCGCGCGTCCGCTGATCGCCAAGCGCCAGATCGAGATCGCGATCGAGACCGGCGCGGACGCCGTCTCCCACGGCGCCACCGGCAAGGGCAACGACCAGGTCCGCTTCGAGCTCGGCTACTACGCGCTCAAGCCCGACATCAAGGTGATCGCGCCGTGGCGTGAGTGGGACCTGCATTCGCGCACCAAGCTCATCGAGTACGCGCAGATGCACCAGATCCCGGTGCCGAAGGACAAGCACGGCGAAGCGCCCTATTCGATGGACGCCAACCTCCTGCACATCTCCTACGAGGGCAAGGCGCTCGAGGACCCGGCGCTGCCGCCCGACGAGGACATGTTCCGCCGCACGGTGAGCCCGGAGAACGCGCCGGATCAGGCCGAGATGATCGAGATCGCCTTCGAGAAGGGCGACCCGGTCGCGGTTAACGGCATCCGCCTCTCGCCCGCCAACCTGCTCGAAAAGCTCAACGAGCTCGGCGGCAAGCACGGCATCGGCCGCCTCGACCTGGTCGAGAACCGCTACGTCGGGATGAAATCGCGCGGCGTCTACGAGACCCCCGGCGGCACCATCCTGCTCAAGGCGCACCGCGACATCGAGAGCATCACCCTCGACCGCGAATCGATGCACCTCAAGGACGAGCTGATGCCGCGCTACGCCCGGCTGATCTACTCGGGCTACTGGTTCGCGCCCGAGCGCGAGATGCTCCAGGCGGCGATCGACGCCACCCAGAAGGCGGTCAACGGCGTGGTGCGCCTCAAGCTCTACAAGGGCAACATCGTCACCATGGGCCGCGAATCGCCGAACAGCCTCTACGACACCGCCACGGTGACCTTCGAAGAGGACGCGGTGTACGACCAGCACGATGCGGAAGGCTTCATCAAGTTGAACGCCCTGCGTCTGCGCCTGCGCTCCAACGCGCTCAAGGGCAAGATCTGAGTTCTCGGCCCGCGCCGAAACCGAAAACCCCCGCCGGTCGCCCGGCGGGGGTTTTTCGTCTGGCGGAGACTCGGAGAACGCGCGTATCGTCTTTGCACCGGAGGGTGCCGCCCGTTCGGAGCGGCCGGTTCCGCCACCTTGCAACGAGGAGGACTGTGCGATGTACAAGTTCGAGATCTACAAGGACAAAGCCGGCGAGTTCCGTTTCCGCTTCAAGGCTTCGAACGGCGAGACGATGTTCGGTTCCGAGGGCTACAAGGCCAAGGCCTCGGCGGTGTCGGCGATCGAATCGATCAAGAAGAACGCCCCCGGCGCCGAGGTGGTGGACACCACCAAGGAATAAGCAAAAGCCCCCGCCGGAAACGGCGGGGGTTTTCTCATCCGGTCTTCGACAGAGTGTCGAACACCCCGGCCAGAGTGCGGTAGCGCCGGAACGCGCGGCCGTAGAGGTCGGCGAGCGCCGGATCGGGGCGGAGCGTCCGCTCCTCGCGCACGCACGCGGTGGCGGCGGAGGCGAGATCGGGGAACAGGCCGCACGCGGTCATCGCCAGCAGCGCCGCGCCGAACGCGGATTCGCCCGAGCCGGTGGTGAAGGTCTCGATCCCGAGGGTATCGGTGATGATCCGGCTCCACACCGGGCTGCGCGCGACGCCGCCCGCCATCACCGCGCGGCGGATCGGCACGCCGTTGCTGGCGAACGCCGCGAGGCAGTCGCGCAGCGACAGCGCCACCCCCTCCATCACCGCGCGGACGAAATCCGGCGCACGGTGGGTGCGGTCGAGGCCGGTGAAGCTGCCGCGCAGGTCGGGGTTCCAGTAGGGCGTGCGTTCGCCCTGCAGATACGGGTGGAAGATCAGCCCGCGCGCGCCGGGCGGCGACTGCGCCGCCATCCGGTCGAGGTCGTCGTGGCCGAGTTCGGTGCAGCCGGGCACCGAGGAGAGCACGCTGCCGAGCCACGACAGCGAGATCGCGCAGGCGTTGGTGCCCGCCTGCTTGGTGTAGAGGCCTTCGACGACGTAGGGATAGGTGAGGATGCCGGGGTCGCTCGACGCGTGCGCCGTCACCCCCATGATCCCGCCCGACGAGCCGACCATCACCATCCCCGTTCCCGACGGCGTGAGGATGCCGCAGCCGACCAGTTCGGCGGCGGAATCGAGGGTGCCCGCGATCACCGGCAGCCCGGCGGGCAGGCCGAACGCGGCGGCGGCGGCGGACGTGACCGCGCCGGCGCGCGCGAGCGGCGCGATCACCTCGGGGAGCGCGCCTTCGGGCAGGCCGCTCGCACCTTCGAGGCGCGGCGACCAGCGCCGCGCGCCGACGTCGTAGATCAGCGTCGCCGCCGCCGAGGCGGGGTCGGTGACGTATGCGCCGGTGAGAACGTGGACGAGATAGTCCTTGGAACTCAGAAGACGCACGGCGCGGGCGAAGATTTCGGGCTCGTGCCGCCGCACCCAGAGGATTTGCGGCAGCGTCCAGGTGCAGCCCGCCTGGTTGAGGGTCTCGCGCGCGAGGGTCTCGCCGTATTCGCGGTCGAGCGCGCGCACTTCCTCCTCGCTGCGCTGGTCGCTCCACAGGATCGCCGGGCGCAGCACCGCGCCGTCGGCGTCGAGCAGCACCGGAATGTGCGCCGCCGAACACAGGCCGACGCAGGCGAGCCGGGCGAACGCCTCGGGATCGGCGGCGCGCAGCCGGGCGATCGCGGCGCGCACCGCGGCGAGCCAGTCGGCGGGGTTCTGTTCGGCCCACGCGGGCTCCGGGTGCGCGGTCGGATACGAGTGCGTCGCGGCGGCGCGGATCGTGCCGTCGGCATCGGCCAGAACCGCTTTGAGGGTGCTGGTGCCGAGGTCGAGGCCGAGGACGGTCTTCGGGTGTTCGCTCATCCGCACGCCACTCCCTACACCGCTGCCTGCGCGCCGCCGGTCCACTTGCGCAACTCGGCAAGCCCGGAGGACAGCGCCCCGATCAGCGCGTTGGCGTCGGTGTTGATCGACACCAGGCCGACGCCTTGGGCGATCAGTTGCGCCGCGACTTCGAGGTCGTAGGTCTGGATCCCGACGGCGACGCCGTGCCGCCGCGCCGCCGCGATCACGGTATCGATCACCTGGCGCATTTCCGGCGCGCGCAGCGAGCCGTCGATGTCGAGCGAGGCGGAAAGATCGGACGGCCCGATGAAGGCGAGGTCGAGGCCGGGGGTGGCGAGGATGTCGTCGAGGTTCTCGATCGCGGCGCGGTTCTCGACCTGCGCCATCAGCAACACCTCGGCGTTGGCCTTGGGCAGGTAGGCGCGCTTGTCGACGCGGCGGAAGTCGGTATGCGCGCGGCAGAGGCTGAGGCCGCGGTCGCCCTCGGGGGCGTAGCGCCCGTAGCGGACGATCTCCGCCGCCTCGGCGCCACTCTCGACGTGCGGCACCAGCACCCCGGCGGCACCGAGTTCGAGCGCGGTGAGGACGTATTCGCGGCGGGTCTCGGCGATCCGCACGAACGGCCGCGCGGCGCAGCCGCGGAAGCCGGTGATGATCGCCGAGAGCGTATCCGGGCTGTAGGCGCCGTGCTCCTGGTCGACGATCGCGAAGTCGAGCCCGGCGGCGTCGACGAACGCGCCGAGCATCGGTGTCTTGAGTTCCGAAACCATCAGGCCGACCACGGTCTCGCCGCGGGCGAGTGCGGGCTTGATCCAGTTGCGTTCCTTCGGCATTGCGGAAACCCCCTTCAGGAGAACAGCAGGTTGGGCAGGGTCAGAACGATCGGCGGGAACATCGTCACCACCAGAAGCACGCCGAGCAGCACCCAGATGAACGGCCAGATCGCGCGGATCAGGGTTTCGAGCGGCATCCGCTCGAAGCCGCAGAGGCAGAACAGCAGCGTGCCCACCGGCGGAGTGATCAGGCCGACCATGCAGTTGAGCACCACCATCACGCCGAAGTGGGTCGGGTCCATGCCGATCGCCTTGGCGAGCGGCATCACGATCGGCACGAACAGCATGATGTTGACGGTCGGGTCGGAGACGCAGCCGAGGAACAGGAACAGCACGTTGATCGCGAGCAGCACGAGGATCGGGTTCTGGGTGATCGCGAGCACCGAGCCCGAGAACAGCGCCGGAATGTTCTCGCTGGTGAGAACGAAGCCGAACACCTTCGCGGCGGGCAGGAGCACCAGGATCGGGCCGCAGAACGCGACCACCGACTTCATGCACTCGATCAGCTGACGCGGCCCGATCATGCGGTAGGCGAACACCCCGAGCAGCAGGGTGTAGAACACCGCGAGCGCCGCCGCCTCGGTGATCGTGACGATGCCGAGCCAGATGCCGCCGAGCAGGATCGCCGGGGTCATCAGCGGCAGGAAGCCCTGCGCGAACGCGGCGACGATCGCGGCGAAGCCCTGGCGCGGGCAGAGCGGATAGTTGCGCCGCCGCGCGACGATATAGATGTACGCCATCAGGAAGAGGCCGATCATCAGGCCCGGCACCGCGCCGCCGAAGAACAGCTTGGCGACGGATTCGCCCGACACCATCGCGAACACCACCATCGGGATCGACGGCGGGATGATCGGGCCGATCACCGCCGCGCTCGCGGTCACCGCCGCCGAGAACGGCGCGTCGTAGCCGTGCTTGACCATGGCGTTGTAGCAGATCCGGCCGATGCCGCCGACGTCGGCCACCGCCGAGCCGGACATCCCGGAGAAGATGATGTTGGCCATCACGTTGACGTGGCCGAGACCGCCCGGCACGCGCCCGACGATGGCGTTGGTGAAGTCGAAGATGCGCTGCGCCACGCTCGACCGGTTCATCACCTCGGAGGCGAGGATGAACAGCGGGATCGCCAGCAGCACGAAGGAATCGAGGCCTGCGAACATCTGGATCGAGAGGAACGCGATGTCGATGTCGGCGAGCAGCGCGTAGACCCACGACGCCGCGATCATCGCGAACGCGATCGGCATCCCGAAGAGGAACAGCACCGCGAAGGTGAGCAGGAAAATGGCGAGAATCATTGGGGTTCCTCCCGCGGCGAGAGGGCGAGGCCGCGCAGATCGCGCGCCAGCCGGATCAGCACGTGGATCGCGCACAGGGCCATCGTCAGCGGCACCACCGCGTACGGATAGCGTTCAGGAATCTGCAGGGCGATCGAGATGTGCAGGCTGTCGAGCGCGCGCCACGCCGGGCCGGCGAAGCTCACGAACATCGCGAGCGCGATCGCATCCATGACCAGGCCGATGGCGCGCCGCACACGCTCGCCGAAGAGGTTGACGATCACGGTGACGCGGATGTGGGTGCCCTCGCCGGTCGCGTGGGCGCAGGAGAGGAAGCCGATCCAGACGAACAGGTAGTTGGAGGCCTCCTCGGCCCAGAAGATCGGTTCGTTGAGGAGATAGCGGAGAACGACGTTGGTGCAGATGATCGCGAACATGGCCGCGAGACAGAGCGTGCCGACGGCGATCTCCGCCTTCCGAAGAAGGCGATCGGGATCCATGGCGGGTGTCTCCAGAGCGGGCGGGGAGAGCGGAGGCCGCGAAGCCTCCGCCCGGCAGCGACGAGATTACTTGATCGCCTGGATCTTGTTGTAGAGGTCCGCGAACTCCGGATACTTCTTGAGCACCATCGGCACGCGCGCCATGAACGGCGCCTTGTCGACCTCGACGATCTCCATGCCTTTGTCCTTGAGCTCGGCCATCAGCTTGGCGTCGTTCTGGATCACCAGGTCGTCGATGGTCTTGGCCTCGATGCGGAAGGCCTCCTCGAAGATCTTCTGGTCCTCGGGCTTGAGCGAGCCCCAGGCCTTCTTCGACATGATCGTGCCCGAGGTGGCGAGCATGTGGCCGGTGAGGATCACGTACTTCTGCACCTCGTAGAACTTCATCGTGAGAATCTGGGTGAAGGGATTCTCCTCGCCGTCGGCAACGCCGCTCGCGAGCGCCATGTAGACGTCGCCGATCGGCAGCGGCGTGCCGTGCGCGCCGAGCACGGTGGCGGCCTCAGGATACGGCGGGAAGGACACCACGCGGAGCTTCACGTCCTTGAAGTCCTCGGGCGTGGTCGCGCGCACGGTCTTGGTCGTCGCGTGACGGAAGCCGAAGGTGTAGAGCGGGAACTGCTTCACCCCGACCTTGTCGCCCATGGTCGCGAGCAGATCGGTGTAGACTTGGCTTTCCTTGAACTTCTTCCAGTGATCGTAGTCGCGGAAGGTGTAGGCGGAGAGCAGCACGCCCGAAGGCTTGTAGTAGTCGATCGCGGTGTCGAGCGGGCAGAGGTCGAGCACGCCCATCTTCACCGCCTGAATCGCGTCCTTGTAGTTGGCGTAGGTTCCCGCCGGATAGATTTGCAGCTCGAACCGCCCGCCGGACTTCTCCTTGAGGTAGTCGTTGGCCTTGACCAGGCCCTGGTGCACCGGATGATCGGTGTTGAACACGTGGGCGACCTTGAACACGCGTTCCGCCGCCCAGGCTTGCGTGGCAAGCGCGCACGCCGCGGCCGCAACGGCCGCAAACAGGAACTTTCTCATCGTTTGCCTCCCGGCTTTATTCAGTTTCGGCGCGATGGGGACACCGCGCGGCTTTCTTGACCAAACGACAAAACATTCCGCACTTCGTCATGCTTTCACCGGGGGTAGTAGTAGTCAAACGATGAATATTTATGGTATTAATAAGTTTGGCTAATGGGAGGGCCGGCGATGGAATTCCGTCACGTCGAGGCGTTCGTTTGCGTTGCCGAACGCGAGAGCTTCACCCGCGCGGGCGACCAGATGCACCTCAGCCAGTCGGCGGTCAGCCAGCTGATCCGCAGCCTTGAGGCCGAACTCGGCGAGCCGTTGTTCGTGCGTACCGGCCGCGCCGTCTGCCTTACCCCGACCGGGGTGAAGCTGCTCCCCGCGGCGATGGACCTGCTGGCGCGGCGGCAGACCTTCGCGGGGTTCGCGCCGCCGCGGCCGGAGGACGTCACCGGCGACCTCCGCGTCGGCACCGCCGCCGCCGCGCCGTCGTTCCTGTGGGTGCGGATGTTCCAGGCGTTCACCGCCACCTATCCCAACGTCGATCTCACCGTGCGCGCCACCTCGCAGACCCAGACCACCGTCGAGGCGATCCTCGCGGGCGAGCTCGACGCGGGCTTCCTGCCCTTCCCCCTGCCCGATCCGCGCCTCGGCGGCCAACTGCTCGGACACCAGGAGGCGCTCCTCGTCGCCGCACCCGATCATCCGCTCGCGCGCGCCGGGGAGATTTCGGTCGGCGCGCTCGGCGCGACACCGTTCATTCTCTACGAGCGGCGGATGAATTTCCGCGCCCTCGCCGAGCGGTTCTTCCGCGTCCTCGGGATTTCGCCACGGGTGATGCTGCAATCGAACGACACCAATTTCATCCGCGCGATGACCGAACGCGCCACCGGTATCGCCTTCCTGCCGAGCTGGGCGGTGCAGCGCGAACTCGCGGCGGGC
>QKGW01000542.1 GCA_003250275.1 Alphaproteobacteria bacterium | reverse complement strand
ATTTTGCTCACCCCCGCGGAGATGGCCGAGGCCGACCGCTTCGCCGTCGCTTCCGGCGTGCCGAGCGTCGCCTTGATGGCCAACGCCGGGCGCGCCGTCGCCGAGGCGATGATCGCGCGCTGGTCGCCGCGCCCGGTCGCGGTGTTGTGCGGTCCGGGCAACAACGGCGGCGACGGCTTCGTCGTCGCGCGGGTGCTGGCCGACGCGGGCTGGCCGGTGCGTGTCGCGGCGCTTGCGCCCGCATCCGGCTACCGCGGCGACGCGGCGGTGTTCGCGGCGGAGTGGGGTGGGGCGGCGGAGCTGTCCGCCGCCGCGCTCGACGGCGCGCACCTCGTCGTCGATGCGCTGTTCGGCGCGGGGCTCAACCGCGACCTCGACGGCCGCGCCGCCGAGGTGCTGAAGGCGGTTTCCGTGCCGCTGGTGGCGGTCGACGTGCCGAGCGGGCTCGACGGCGCGACCGGCACGGTGCGCGGCTTCGCGCCGCAGGCGGCGCTCACCGTCAGCTTTTTCCGCACCAAGCTCGGTCATCTGCTGCTGCCTGGGCGCACGCTCTGCGGCGAACTCGCGATCGCCGACATCGGCATCCCTGCCGCAGCGGCGTTCGCCAGCGCGGCACGCTGCTGGCGCAATGCGCCGGGGCTGTGGCGGCTGCCGCGGCTCGCCGCCGACACCCACAAGTACCGCCGCGGGCACCTGCTTGCCGTCGGTGGGCCGATGACCGGCGCGATGCGGCTGGCGCTGCGCGGCGCGCGGCGCGCCGGAGTGGGGCTCGCGAGCGTGGTTTGCGCGGCGGAGGATAAGGGGCTCTACTCCCAGGACCCCGGCGTGATCGTGCTCGGCGACGATTTCGGCGCGGCGCTCGCGGATGCGCGGCGCAACGTCGTGCTGATCGGCCCCGGCCACGGCGCGCCGGAGCTGCTGCGCCAACGCGTCGGCGCGATCCTCGCCGCCGGGCGCGCCTGCGTGCTCGACGCCGACGTGTTCGGCGCCTTCGCGGACGCGCCCGCGCAACTCTTCGACGCGATCGCCGCCCCGGCGGTGCTGACGCCGCACGCGGGCGAGTTCGAGCGCCTCTTCCCCGATCTCGACGCCGCCGCCGATCGCCTCGGTGCGGTGCGCGCCGCCGCCGCGCGCAGCGGCGCGGTGGTGGTGCTGAAGGGCGCGGACACCGCGATTGCCGCGCCCGACGGCCGCGCCGCGATCAACGCCAACGCGCCCGCCGATCTCGCCACCGGCGGCGCGGGCGACGTGCTCGCGGGGATCGTCGCGGGCCTGATCGGGCAGGGGATGGCGGCGTTCGAGGCGGCGTGCGCCGGGGTGTGGCTGCACGGCGCGGCGGCTGCCGCCTTCGGTCCGGGTCTGATCGCGGAGGATTTGCCGGAAATGCTGCCGGGCGTCTTGCGCGGGCTGGCGGCGCACTAAAATATTGGTGTCGTTACGGCGGGGTCGTGCTATAGAACCCCGCTCCGGCGATACGTCGTGCATCGTCACGGGCGATTGCGGGCGTGGTGGAATTGGTAGACACGCCAGATTTAGGTTCTGGTGGCGAAAGCCGTGGGGGTTCAAGTCCCTTCGCCCGCACCAGCCGCACCACGGGCCCGCAACCTCCGTCCGACGGGTCGCCAGGGACAGGTTTCGCGCGGCGCTTCCGCCGCCGCCCGGAGATCCGGGCGGGGCGGCGGGCGTCGTTTGGTCATTCCTAAAGAACATACAGAGCTTCACCCCATGCAGGTTACCGAAACGAAGACGGAAGGTCTGACGCGCGAGTTCTCCATTCTCGTGCCGGCCGCCACCATCGAGGAAAAAGTCACCGTGCGTCTGGCCGAGATCGGCAAGACCGCGTCGCTGCCCGGCTTCCGCCCCGGCAAGGTGCCGATGAAGGTGCTCGTGGAGCGCTATCGCGCCGCGGTGATGGGCGAAGTGCTGGAGCGCACCGTCAACGACGCCACCGCCCAGGCGGTGAACGAGCGCGAGCTGCGCCCGGCGTATCAGCCGAAGGTCGAGATCGTCTCCTTCGACGACGGCAAGGACCTCGAGTTCACCGTCGCGATGGAAGTGCTGCCCGAGATCGCGATCGGCGACCTCGCGAAGGTCAGCCTCGAGCGTCTGAAGGCCTCCGCGCCCGAGGAAGACGTCGAGAAGGCGATGCAGAACCTCGCGATGCAGCACGCTCACGCCCACCCGATCGCCGAGGCGCGTCCGGCGGCGAAGGGCGACATGGTGCAGATCGACTTCGTCGGCAAGCTCGACGGCGTGCCGTTCGACGGCGGCACCGGCGCGGACTTCGACCTCGAACTCGGCTCGGGCATGTTCATCCCGGGCTTCGAGGACCAGCTCATCGGCGCGAAGAAGGACGACAAGGTCGAGGTCAAGGTGACCTTCCCGGCCGAGTACCACGCCGCCGATCTCGCGGGCAAGGAGACCACCTTCGACGTCACCGTCAAGGAGATCAAGGAAGTCCACAAGCACGAGATCAACGACGAGCTCGCCAAGCACGAGGGTCTCGAGAACGTCGCCGCGCTGCGCGACGCGGTGAAGGGCCGGATCGAGAGCGAGTTCCAGCAGGTTTCCCGTCAGCGCCTGAAGCGCGACCTGCTCGACGCCCTCGACCAGAGCCACAAGTTCGACGTGCCGAAGGCGATGCTCGACAACGAGTTCGAGGCGATCTGGAAGACCATCGAGGAGGCCAAGGCCAACGGCACCCTCGACCCGGCCGACGTCGAGAAGTCCGAGGAAGCGCTCAAGGAAGAGTACGGCGTGATCGCCGAGCGCCGCGTGCGCCTGGGTCTGCTGCTTGCGGAAATCGGCCGCATCAACAATATCCAGGTCACCAAGGAAGACCTGCAGCGCGCGATGTTCCAGCAGGCGCGCAACTTCCCCGGCCAGGAGCGCCAGGTGTTCGAGTACTTCACCAAGAACCCGCAGGCGCTGGAGCAGTTCCACGCCCCGCTGTTCGAGGAGAAGACCGTCGACTTCGTTCTCGAGCTGGTGCAGCTCAACGACCGTGAAGTGACGCCGCAGGAGCTGATGGCCGACCCGGACGCCGCCGAGGAGGCCCCGGCCGAGAAGCCGAAGAAGGCGACCAAGAAGAAGGCCGCCGCCAAGACCGAGGAAGCCGCCGAGGAAGCCCCGGCCGAGAAGCCGAAGAAGGCGACCAAGAAGAAGGCCGCCGCCGAGGAGTAAGCCTCGCGCCCTGCGGTTGAGAACGGCGACGCCCGGCGGGAAACTTCCGGGCGTCGTTGTTTTTTCTAGCCTTGCAAGGCGCGTAAGAATGCGGATATGACCAGTACACACCCTCCCGATACCGTCCCCCCGACAGAGAGGTTTTCCATGCGCGACCGTGACCCCATCGAAGTCTATAACAACACCCTTGTGCCGATGGTGGTGGAGCAGACCAGCCGCGGCGAACGCTCCTACGACATCTATTCGCGCCTCCTCAAGGAGCGGATCATCTTCCTGACCGGTGCGGTGAACGACGAGGTCGCTAGCCTGATCTGCGCGCAGCTGCTGTTCCTCGAGTCCGAGAACCCGTCGAAGGACATCTCCTTCTACATCAACTCGCCGGGCGGCGTGGTGACCTCGGGGCTCGCGATTTACGACACCATGACCTATATCCGTCCGGATGTGTCGACGGTGTGTCTCGGCCAGGCGGCGTCGATGGGCTCGTTCCTGCTCTGCGCCGGCGCCAAGGGCAAGCGTTTCGCCCTGCCGAACTCGCGGATCATGATCCACCAGCCCTCGGGCGGGTTCCAGGGGCAGGCGGCGGATATCGAGATCCAGGCGCGCGAGATCCTCGAACTGCGCAGCCGTCTCAACAAGCTCTACGCCGATTTCACCGGCCAGGAGGTTGCCACGATCGAACGCGCAATGGACCGCGACAACTACATGACCGCGGAAGCCGCGAAGGCGTTCGGCCTTGTCGACGAGGTGGTTACGGAACGCCCGATGCCCGCCGACGGGAAGCCCGCCGGCTGAGCACGCGGGGGCAAACCCGTGACACGCCGATGACGTTTCGATTGCGGGACCCTACCTATGGTGGGTGTCCCGCTCGGCGTCTCCGGAAATCCGGGCGGATTTGCGGGTTGTTTGATGCGGCGCTGTCCGGATAGGATAAGCGTCGCGAAAGTTCGGTTCCCCCGCTTCTGGGGTGGGGAGGCCGCGATGGCAGGAGTTAGGGATGGTCAAATCCTCTGGCGGCGATTCGAAGAACACTCTCTATTGCTCGTTCTGCGGCAAGAGCCAGCACGAGGTGCGGAAGCTCATCGCCGGGCCGACGGTGTTCATTTGCGACGAGTGCGTCGAGCTCTGCATGGACATCATCCGCGAGGAGAACAAATCGAGCCTCGTCCGCTCCCGCGACGGCGTGCCCACGCCGCTCGACATCATGGGCGTGCTCGATGACTACGTGATCGGTCAGCTCCACGCGAAGAAGGTTCTCTCGGTCGCGGTGCACAACCACTACAAACGCCTCGCGCACGCGGCGAAGAACAACGACGTCGAGCTGTCGAAGTCGAACATCCTCCTGATCGGCCCGACCGGCTGCGGCAAGACGCTGCTCGCGCAGACGCTCGCGCGCATCCTCGACGTGCCGTTCACGATGGCCGACGCCACCACCCTGACCGAGGCCGGCTACGTCGGCGAGGACGTCGAGAACATCATCCTCAAGCTGCTCCAGGCGGCGGACTACAACGTCGAGCGCGCCCAGCGCGGCATCGTCTACATCGACGAAATCGACAAGATCAGCCGCAAGTCGGACAACCCCTCGATCACCCGCGACGTCTCGGGCGAGGGCGTGCAGCAGGCGCTCCTCAAGATCATGGAAGGCACCGTCGCCTCGGTGCCGCCGCAGGGCGGGCGCAAGCATCCGCAGCAGGAGTTCCTGCAGGTCGACACCACCAACATCCTGTTCATCTGCGGCGGCGCGTTCGCGGGCCTCGAAAAGGTGATCGGGATGCGCAACCAGGGCACCTCGATCGGCTTCGGCGCCGACGTGAAGAGCCCCGACGAGCGCCGCTCGGGCGAAATCCTCAAGGGCGTGGAGCCCGAGGACCTGCTCAAGTACGGCCTGATCCCCGAGTTCGTCGGCCGTCTGCCGGTGATCGCCACGCTCGAAGACCTCGACGAGGGCGCCCTGATCGAGATCCTCACCAAGCCGAAGAACGCGCTCGTCAAGCAGTACCAGCGCCTGTTCGAGATGGAGAACGTCGCCCTGTCGTTCCAGGAAGACGCGCTGCGCGGCATCGCCCACAAGGCGATCCAGCGCAAGACCGGCGCGCGCGGCCTGCGCTCGATCATGGAAGGCATTCTGCTCGACACGATGTTCGACCTCCCCGGTCAGAACGGCGTGGAGGAAATCGTCGTCAACAAGGATGCCGTCGAAGGCGCGGCGAAGCCGCTTTTCATCTACGGCGAGCGCAAGGACGAGGTGGGGTCGAGCGCCTGATCGGGCGTTCCGGCTCCTCGGAGGGCTTGACCGCACCCGTTGCGCCCCATAGCTCTTGCAACGGAACGCGCCGTCCGGCGTGTTCCGCGCGGTTGCGCCAGCCATTATCCCAAGAGGACCAATGTTGACTGAATCCAGCGGAAACGCCTTTCCTGTCCTACCGCTTCGCGACATCGTGGTGTTCCCCCACATGATCGTGCCGCTCTTCGTCGGGCGCGAGA
The DNA here is from genome assembly GCA_003250275.1 of Alphaproteobacteria bacterium. Taxonomy (GTDB): domain Bacteria; phylum Pseudomonadota; class Alphaproteobacteria; order Rhodospirillales; family Rhodospirillaceae; genus Oleispirillum. Next base: position 16,012 of record QKGW01000542.1, on the reverse strand, counting down.
AATCGGTTCTCGCCCTCGAAGAGGTGATGCGCGACGACAAGCAGATCCTGCTCGTCGCGCAGAAGGATGCGACGCAGGACGATCCGGGCGCGGACGACATCTACGCCGTCGGTACGCTTTCGACGGTTCTGCAGCTTCTGAAACTCCCCGACGGCACCGTGAAGGTTCTGGTCGAGGGCAGCAAGCGCGCGCGGCTCACCAGCTTCGGCGACGACAAGCCGTATTTCGAGGCGATGGTCGAGGACATCGAGGACGAGCCGGGCGAGACCCAGGAGATCGAGGCGCTGGCGCGCTCGGTGGTCTCGCAGTTCGACCAGTACATCAAGCTCAACAAGAAGATTCCGCCCGAGGTGATGGTCTCGATCAACCAGATCGACGACCCCTCGAAGCTCGCCGACACCGTGGCCTCGCACCTGCAGATCAAGATTTCCGAGAAGCAGGAACTCCTCGAGGTCGCCTCGGTGCACGACCGCCTCGAGCGCGTCTACGCGTTCATGGAGTCCGAGATCGGCGTGCTCCAGGTGGAGAAGAAGATCCGCAGCCGGGTCAAGCGCCAGATGGAGAAGACCCAGCGCGAGTACTACCTCAACGAACAGCTCAAGGCGATCCAGAAGGAGCTGGGCGAAACCGACGACGGCCGCGACGAAATCGCCGAACTCGAAGAGCGCCTGGAGAAGGCCAAGCTCTCGAAGGAAGCGCGCGAAAAGGCCAACGGCGAGCTCAAGAAGCTGCGCAACATGAGCCCGATGTCCGCCGAGGCGACGGTGGTGCGCAACTACCTCGACTGGATCCTGGCGCTGCCGTGGAAGAAGCGCAGCCGCGTCAAGAACGACATGCAGTGGGCGGAATCGGTGCTCGACGAAGAGCACTACGGCCTCGAAAAGGTCAAGGAGCGCATCCTCGAATACCTCGCGGTGCAGCAGCGCATCCAGAAGGTGAAGGGGCCGATCCTCTGCCTCGTCGGCCCGCCCGGCGTCGGCAAGACCTCGCTCGGCAAGTCGATCGCCCGCGCCACCGGGCGCAACTTCGTGCGCGTGTCGCTGGGCGGTATGCGCGACGAGGCGGAAATCCGCGGTCATCGCCGCACCTACATCGGCTCGATGCCGGGCAAGGTGATCCAGGGGATGAAGAAGGCGGGGACCTCCAACCCGCTGTTCCTCCTCGACGAGGTCGACAAGGTCGGCGCCGACTGGCGCGGCGATCCGGCCTCGGCGCTCCTCGAAGTGCTCGATCCGGAGCAGAACGTCGCGTTCAGCGACCACTACCTCGAAGTCGACTACGACCTCTCGGACGTGATGTTCGTGACCACCGCGAACTCCCTCCGGATGCCGCAGCCGCTGCTCGACCGCATGGAGATCATCCGCCTCTCGGGTTACACCGAGGACGAGAAGGTCGAGATCGCCAAGCGTCACCTGATTTCGAAGCAGGTGAAGGCGGCGGGCCTCAAGAAGGGCGAGTGGTCGATCTCCGACGACGCGCTGCGCGACTTGATCCGCTACTACACGCGGGAAGCCGGCGTGCGCAACCTCGAGCGCGAGATCGCCAATCTCGCGCGCAAGGCGACCAAGGAGATCCTCACCAAGAAGATCGAGAAGGTCGCGATCACCCGGCGCAACCTCGACAAGTACGCGGGCGTGCGCAAGTTCCGCTACGGCGAGGCCGAGCGCGAGGACCTCGTCGGCGCGGTCACCGGCCTGGCGTGGACCGAGGTCGGCGGCGAGCTGCTGACCATCGAATCGGTGCTGATGCCCGGCAAGGGCGCGGTCACGCTCACCGGCCAGCTCGGCGACGTGATGAAGGAATCGATCCAGGCCGCGCGCTCGTTCGTGCGTTCGCGCGCGCCGTCGCTCGGGATCAAGCCGACCCTGTTCGAGAAGCGCGACATCCACGTGCACGTGCCCGAGGGCGCGACGCCGAAGGACGGTCCGTCGGCGGGCGTCGCGATGGTCACCTCGATCGTGTCCGCGCTCACCGGCATTCCGGTGCGCAAGGACGTGGCGATGACCGGCGAGATCACCCTGCGCGGCCGCGTGCTCGCGATCGGCGGGCTCAAGGAGAAGCTCCTCGCCGCCCTTCGGGGTGGGATCAAGACCGTGCTGATTCCCGACGAAAACGAGAAGGACCTCGCGGAAATTCCCGATAACGTCAAGCGCGGCCTCAAGATCATCCCGGTTTCGACCGCAGATCAGGTGCTGGGGCACGCGCTGGTTCGCGCGCCCTCACCGATCGAGTGGGAGGAATCCGCCGACGATGCGATTGCAAAACCGGCTGCCGGCGCGGACTCGGACGATGCGGTCCTGACGCATTGATCGGTCTCTAATGTAACCAAGCGTAAAAGAAAGAGGCGATATTTCGCCTCTTTTTCGTTTTTTCGGCAACATGTAACATTTTCACTTGACGGCGGAGCTTCTTGTCTTGCATATGGCGCCGGTTCGTTTTGTGATGGGCGTCACTGCCATCGCAAAACGTTCCCGCGAGGATGCGCTCCTTCCTCGGCTGTCAAGGCCGCAATAAGAGGAAATCTGCGCTTCTCCCGTTGACGGCCCGCGAGAATGCGTTCTAAACTGCGCGCCGTCGGGTTGATCGAATGTTTTCAAATCCAATAAAATTGGGTCTAACACAAGGGGTCTTGCCGTGAACAAGAATGATCTCGTTGCCGCCGTTGCGGCCCAGGCTGAACTGTCCAAGGCCGATGCCGCGAAGGCGGTGGATGCCGTGTTTGCCGCGATTGGCGAAGCCCTTCAGAAGAACGACGAGGTTCGTCTGGTCGGTTTCGGTACCTTCAGCGTCGCCGAGCGCGCCGCCTCCGAAGGTCGCAATCCGCGCACCGGCGAGAAGATCACCATTCCCGCTTCCAAGCAGCCGAAGTTCAAGGCCGGTAAGGGCCTGAAGGACGCTGTGAACTAAGCGATCTCGGGGTCTTGAGAAAGCCGATCACGTCCCGTGGTCGGCTTTTCTCGTCTCTGGGGTAGGGGCGGTTAGCTCAGCTGGGAGAGCGACTGGTTTACACCCAGTAGGTCGGCGGTTCGATCCCGTCACCGCCCACCAAAAAACGCCGCGGCTTCGCGGCGTTTTTTCTTTGTCCGGCGGGCTCAGCCGCGGCCGGCGACCGCCGCACCGGTGCCGATCAGGATCGCGCCCGCGCCGCGCTGCATCCAGCGCGAGAACGCCGGGCGGGAGAGGCAGGCGGCAGCGCGCGCCGCCGCCGCGGCGTAGGCCAGCAGCACGCCGCCGACGACTACGACGATCACCGCGGCGACTTCCGCCGCGCCCACCGCGTCGATGCGGGTGAGATCGATGAAGGTGGGGAGGAAGGCGAGGTAGAACAGGATCGCCTTGGGGTTGCCGAGGGTGAGGAGGAAGCCCGCGGCGAAGGCGCGTCCCTTTACCGGCGTGCGCGCGGTTGCGGGAGCGTGCCGGAAGCTCGCGAGGATCATCCGCCCGCCCATCACCGCGAGCGCGGCCGCCGCGACCAGACGGACGATGCCGAACACGTCGCCGAACGCCTCGGCGACCGCCGCCCATCCGGTGAGCGCGGCGGTGAAATAGACGAGATCGCCGAGGACGATGCCGCCGACCATTGCGGCGGTATCGGCGAAACCGTGGCCGATCGCGCGTCCGACCACGGCGAACACGCCGGGTCCGGGCGTGAGCGCCAAAATCGCGAGGGCAGCCGCCATTGCGGCGAGAGTCTCGATCGCCATCGTCATCCCCGAAAAAATCGAAATTGCCGCGTCATTGTCGCCGCTCGGGCGTGCGTCCGCAAGATCAACCGCCAGGTTTTCTGCGGCGGATCAAGGGCAATCCATACGGGCGGGCGCGCGTTCGAAATGTGATCGCGGATGCTGTGGAGTTCGGGTTGAATTTCGGAAGTGATTTTCCATGTTGGTAGGGCAGGTTGAGTATGGAAATACAGGTGAATTTTCTTTGGGCTGCTTGCGTATAACAATAGATATAACTGCAAAGGCCCTGCAAACCGTCTCCCGGCCGTTCCGCACTCCCGTTCGAGCGACCCGCTGCGTGGGGTGCAGAGCCATGCCTTCCTTGACACTCCGGCGGTTGCGGGATACCAAGCAGGTGCGGTCCGCGCAGGATAGAACGAAAGTCAGGGGTGCGCGTTCGGCCGTTCGGCGTGCCGCATCCGCGGTTGCGCTGCCGATTTCCCACCCGTCTTCGTGGGCGTACACTCATCGAGCCGTGCGCCGCCTGTCGGTGTGGCGGACCGGTACGGGGAGGGCTTGAGCCTATGAGCGAGATTTTGCAGGAATATCTGCCGATTTTGATCTTCATCGCGGTCGCGGTCGGACTGTCGGGCGTGATGGTCGTCGGCTCGTACCTAGTGGCGAAGCAGAACCCCGACACCGAAAAGGTCACCGCTTACGAATGCGGCTTCGAGGCGTTCGACGACGCCCGCGCGCGCTTCGAGATCCGGTTCTATCTGGTTTCGATCCTCTTCATCATCTTCGATCTCGAAGCCGCCTTCCTGTTCCCCTGGGCGATCGTGCTCAACAAGATCGGCACCTTCGGGCTGATCTCGATGCTGATCTTCCTCGGCGTGCTGACCGTCGGCTTCATCTACGAGTGGCGCAAGGGCGCCCTGGATTGGGAGTAGAGCGATGAACGTGGCAGACCCGCACGCGGCGCAGCTTCCGCGGGTGACGCCCGAAGGCCTCACCCAGGACGAGATGCTCGGCCTCGTCGGCGACGAGCTCTCGAACCGCGGCTTCGTCCTCGCCAAGCTCGACGATTTGCTGAACTGGGCGCGCACCGGCTCGATGTGGCCGATGACCTTCGGTCTTGCGTGCTGCGCCATCGAGATGATCCACACCGGCTGCTCGCGCTACGACCTCGACCGCTTCGGCATCGTCTTCCGCCCGAGCCCGCGCCAGGCCGACGTGATGATCGTCGCCGGCACGCTGACCAACAAGATGGCTCCGGCGCTGCGCAAGGTCTACGACCAGATGGCCGAGCCGCGCTGGGTGATCTCGATGGGGTCGTGCGCCAACGGCGGCGGCTACTATCACTATTCCTATTCTGTGGTGCGCGGCTGCGATCGCGTGGTTCCGGTCGACGTCTACGTGCCCGGTTGCCCGCCCACCGCCGAGGCTCTTCTCTACGGCATCCTGCAACTGCAGAAGAAGATCCGCCGCACCCGCACGTTGTCGCGTTGAGCCGTCTCCCTAATCTCGGACCTGGATACACCATGACCGACGAACTCGCCGAAACCCGCCTCGCCGCGCATCAGGAGCTTGCGGACCACATCGACGCCCTCGCGGGCGACCATGTGGACCGCATCGCGATGCAGGGTGACGAGCTGGTGCTCGAAGCCCCGGCGTTCAGCATCGTGCCGCTTCTGATGTTCCTGCGCGACGACGGCGCCTGCCTGTTCAAGCAGCTCGTCGACATCTGCGGCGTCGACTGGCCGGAACGCGAGAAGCGCTTCGACGTGGTCTACAATCTGCTGTCGCTGCGCCACAACCTGCGCGTCCGCATCAAGGTGCAGGTCGAGGAGGAAGGCTCGGTGCCTTCGGTGATCGAGGTGTTTTCGGCGGCGGGCTGGTTCGAGCGCGAGACCTACGACATGTACGGCGTGCGCTTCGACGGCAACCCGGACCTGCGCCGCCTGCTCACCGACTACGGCTTCGACGGCCACCCGCTGCGCAAGGACTTCCCGCTCACCGGCTTCGTCGAGGTGCGCTACGACGACACCCAGAAGCGCGTCGTCTACGAGCCGGTCAAGCTTACCCAGGAATTCCGCAACTTCGACAATCTGAGCCCGTGGCAAGGCCCGGATCTCGCGCGCGTCCGCGAGGTTCTGCCGGGCGACGAAAAGGCCGAGAAGAAGGGCTGAGGCACATGGCGGACATTCGCAACGAGAACTTCACCATCAACTTCGGCCCGCAGCACCCCGCCGCGCACGGCGTGCTGCGCCTGGTGCTCGACATGTCGGGCGAGGTGATCGACCGCGCCGATCCGCACATCGGCCTCCTGCACCGCGGCACCGAAAAGCTGATCGAGTACAAGACCTATCTTCAGGCGGTGCCGTACTTCGACCGTCTCGACTACGTCGCGCCGATGAACCAGGAGCACGCCTTCGCCCTCGCGGTGGAGAAGCTGCTCGGCATCGAGGCGCCGCGCCGCGGCCAGTTCATCCGCGTGATGTTCGCGGAGATCACCCGCGTCCTCAACCACATCCTCAACCTCACCTCGTATGCCATGGACGTCGGCGCGATGACGCCGATCCTCTGGGGCTTCGAGGTGCGCGAGCGCGGGATGGAGCTGTACGAGCAGGTTTCGGGCGCGCGCCTCCACGCCGCGTACTTCCGCCCCGGCGGCGTCGCGGTGGACCTTCCGGCGGGCTTCATCGAGCGCGCCGCACAATGGTGCGACGAGGTCTCGACGTTCATCGTCGACATGGAGCGGATGCTCACCGGCAACCGCATCTTCCGCCAGCGCACCGTCGACATCGGCGTGATCGACGCCGAGGACGCGCTCGACTGGGGCTTCACCGGCCCGTGCCTGCGCGCTTCGGGCGTGCCGTGGGACCTGCGCAAGGCGCAGCCCTACGACGTCTACGCCGAGCTCGATTTCGACATTCCGGTCGGCAAGAACGGCGACTGCTTCGACCGCTACCTCGTGCGCGTCGAGGAAATGCGGCAGTCGGTCAAGCTGATCCGCCAGTGCCTGCAGAAGATGCCCGATGGCCCGGTGAAGGTCGACAACCACAAGATTTCGCCGCCGCCGCGCGCGCTGATGAAGCAGTCGATGGAAGCGCTGATCCATCACTTCAAGCTGTTCACCGAGGGCTACCACGTGCCCGAGGGCGAAACCTACACCGCGGTCGAAGCGCCGAAGGGCGAGTTCGCGGTCTACCTGATTGCCGACGGCACCAACCGTCCGTACCGCTGCCACATCCGCGCGCCGGGGTTCGCCCACCTCCAGGCGATGGACAAGCTTTCCCGCGGCCACATGCTGGCCGACATCACGGCGATCATCGGGTCGCTGGATATCGTTTTCGGTGAGATCGATCGATGAGCGAACACCTTCCCGACGCCCTCGTGCAGCCGACGCACTTCGCCTTCTCCGACGACAACGCGGAAAAGGCCAAGGCGATCATCGCGAAGTACCCGGCCGGACGGCAGCGCTCGGCGGTGATGCCGCTTCTCGACCTCGCGCAGCGTCAGGAGGGCTGGCTTTCCCGCGCGGCGATGGACGTGGTCGCCGAGATGCTCGACGTGCCGCCGATCAAGGTCTACGAGGTCGGCACCTTCTATACGATGTACAACCTCAAGCCGGTGGGGAAGCTGCACGTTCAGGTGTGCACCAACATCTCCTGCTGGCTGCGCGGCGCGCCCGAAGTGGTGCGCGCGGCGCAGGACGTGCTCGGCATCGCCTTCGGCGAGACCCGGCGCGACAGCGCGGCGACGCTCTCGGAGGTCGAGTGCCTCGGCGCGTGCGCCAACGCGCCGGTGATGCAGGTCAACGACGACCTCTACGAAGACCTCACCTACGACACCGCCAAGGCGGTGCTGGAGGCTCTGCTCAAGGGCGAGAAGCCCGCGATCGGCTCGCAGACCGGGCGGCGCGGCGCGTGCCCGTGCAAGGGCGCGACGACGCTCAAGGACAAGGCCGGCGACCACGTGCTCAAGGAGACGCCGAAGGCGGCTCCCAAGGCCGCCGCGAAGACCTCGCCCGAGGCCGGAAAGGAGACGCCGTGATGCTGCGCGACGAAGACCGCATCTACACCAACCTCTACGGCTTCGAATCCCCGTTCCTCAAGGGCGCGCAGGCGCGTGGCGATTGGGACGGCACCCGCGCGATCCTCGACAAGGGGCGCGACTGGATCGTCGACGAGATGAAGAAGGCGGGCCTGCGCGGCCGCGGCGGCGCGGGCTTTTCGGCGGGAATGAAGTGGTCGTTCATGCCGAAGGGCGAGGGGCCGCTGCCGCACTACCTCGTGGTCAACGCCGACGAGGGCGAGCCCGGCACCTGCAAGGACCGCGACATCCTGCGCTACGAGCCGCACAAGCTCGTCGAGGGCTGCCTGATCGCCGGTTTCGCGATCGGCGCGCACGCGGCGTACATCTACGTGCGCGGCGAGTACTTCAATGAGACCGTGGCGCTGCAACGCGCGATCGACGAAGCCTACGACGCCGGTCTGCTCGGCGACAACGCCTGCGGTTCGGGCTGGAAGATGGACGTCTATATCCACCGCGGCATGGGCGCGTACATCTGCGGCGAGGAAAGCGCGCTGATCCAGAGCCTCGAAGGCAAGAAGGGCCAGCCGCGCGCCAAGCCGCCGTTCCCGGCGGGCGTCGGCGTGTGGGGCTGCCCGACCACGGTGAACAACGTCGAGACCATCGCCGACGTGGCGACGATCCTGCGCCGCGGCGCCGAGTGGTTCGCCGGCCTCGGGCCGGACAACAACAACGGCACCAAGATCTTCTGCATCTCGGGTCACGTCGAGACGCCGTGCAACGTCGAGGAGGAGATGGGCATTCCGCTCAAGGAACTCCTCAAGAAGCACGCCGGCGGCGTGCGCGGCGGCTGGGACAACCTGCTCGCGGTGATCCCCGGCGGTTCGTCGACGCCGATGATCCCGAGGGAAATCTGCGACGACGTCAACATGGACTTCGACTCGCTCCGCAACGTCCGCTCGGGCCTCGGCACCGCGGCGGTGATCGTGATGGACAAGTCGACCGACCTCGTCGCCGCGATCACCCGCCTCGCGCGCTTCTACATGCACGAGAGCTGCGGCCAGTGCACGCCGTGCCGCGAAGGCACCGGCTGGCTGTGGCGCACGATGGTGCGGATGGAGAAGGGCGAGGCGAGCGTCGAGGAGATCGACAAGCTGCTCGAAGTCACCCGCCAGATCGAGGGCCACACCATCTGCGCCCTCGGCGACGCCGCGGCGTGGCCGATCCAGGGTCTGTTCCGCCACTTCCGCCCGGAAGTGGAAAAGCGCATCGCCGCCCGCCGGGCGGACGCCAAGCACCGCGCCGCGTAGGGAGAGGGTTGATGCCGAAACTCACCATCGACGGATTGGAGATCGAGGTCCCGGCAGGGACGTCGGTGCTGCAGGCGGCGGAGCAGCTCGGGATCGAAATCCCGCGCTTCTGCTACCACGAACGCCTGCCGGTCGCCGCCAACTGCCGGATGTGCCTCGTCGAGATCGAGAAGATGCCGAAGCCGGTCGCCTCGTGCGCGATGCCGGCGGGCGAGGGGATGGTGGTCAAGACCCAGTCCGACGTCGCCCTCCAGGCGCGCAAGAACGTCATGGAGCTGCTGCTGATCAACCACCCGCTCGATTGCCCGATCTGCGATCAGGGCGGCGAGTGCGATCTTCAGGACCAGGCGATGACCTACGGCCGCGACAAGGGCCGCTACGACGAGGAAAAGCGCGCGGTGACCGAGAAGTACCTCGGCCCGCTGGTCAAGACCGCGATGACGCGCTGCATCCATTGCACCCGCTGCGTCCGCTTCCTCACCGAGGTCGCGGGCGTTCCGGAACTCGGCATGGCGTTCCGCGGCGAGCACGCCGAGATCACCACCTATATCGAACACGCGCTGACCTCGGAGCTCTCCGGCAACATCGTCGACCTCTGCCCGGTCGGCGCGCTGACCTCGAAGCCCTACGCCTTCGCCGCGCGCCCGTGGGAACTGCGCAAGACCGAGTCCTACGACGTGTTCGACGCGGTCGGCTGCGCGATCCGCGTCGACGCGCGCGGCAACCAGGTGATGCGCGTGCTGCCGCGCCTCTCCGAGGACGTCAACGAGGAGTGGCTCGGCGACAAGAGCCGCCACGCCGTCGATGGCCTGCTCAAGCGCCGCCTCGACGTGCCCTACGTGCGCCGCGACGGCAAGCTCGAACCGGCGTCGTGGAGCGAGGCGTTCGCCGCGATCCAGGATGCGCTCGGCGGCTTGCAGGGCTCCGAGATCGCCGCGCTCGCGGGCGACATGGTCGACGCGGAATCGATGTTCGCGCTCAAGCTGCTGATCGAAAGCCTCGGCTCCGCCAACCTCGACTGCCGCCAGGACGGCGCGGCGCTCGACCCGTCCGCGCCGGCGTCCTACCGCTTCAACACCACCATCGCCGGGGTCGAGGAGGCCGACGCGCTCCTCATCGTCGGCAGCAACCCGCGCATCGAAGCGCCGGTGCTCAACGCGCGCATCCGCAAGCGCGCCGCCAAGGGGCGCTTCCCGGTCGGCGTGATCGGCCCGAAGGCGGACCTCACCTACAAGACCCAGCACCTCGGCGACGACGCGGGCACGCTCCAGGCGGTGCTCGACGGCATCAACCCGTTCCACGACGTGCTCGCCAAGGCCGAGCGGCCGATGATCGTTCTCGGTATGGGCGCGCTGACCCGCGCGGACGGCGCGCGCATTCTCGGCGCGGCGCGCGCCCTCGCGGAAAAGACCGGGATGGTCAAGGACGGCTGGAACGGCTTCAACGTGCTGCACACCGCCGCCGCCCGCGTCGGCGGTCTCGACCTCGGCTTCGTGCCGGGGCCGGGCGGCAAGGGCACGCGCGAAATCCTCGCGGCCGCCGCCACCGGCGAGATCAAGGCGGTGTGGCTTCTCGGCGCGGACCAGATCGAGACCAACGGCCTCGACCGCGCCTTCGTGATCTACCAGGGCCACCACGGCGACGTCGGCGCGCAGGTCGCGGACGTGATCCTGCCCGGCGCGGCCTACACCGAAAAGAACGGCACCTACGTCAACACCGAGGGCCGGGTGCAGCGCGCCGAGCGCGCGGTGTTTCCGCCCGGCCAGGCGCGCGAGGACTGGAAGATCGTCCGCGCGGCGTCGGAAGTGCTCGGCAAGACCTTGCCGTTCAACACCCTGGAAGGGCTGCGCGGGCAGCTCGAGGCGCACGCCCCGGCCTTCGCCGAGTGCGATGTGGCGACCCCGGGCGCGTGGACGGCCTTCGGCGAAAGCGGTGCGCTCGACGCGGCCCTGGGCCCGTTCGTCTCGCCGATCCGCAACTACTACATGACCGACCCGATCAGCCGCGCCTCGCCGACGATGGCGGCGTGCACGCTCGAAATCGTGGAAGGCAAGACGACGACCGAAGCAAGGACCGGCACCGATGGCTGAACTCTGGAACGACTTCCTGCTGCCGCTGATCCTGATCCTGCTGAAGATCTTCGCCTTCGTGGTGCCGTTGCTGGTGGCGGTCGCCTACCTCACCTACGCCGAGCGCAAGGTGATCGCGGCGATGCATCTGCGCCGCGGCCCCAACGTCGTCGGCCCGTTCGGCCTGCTGCAACCGCTCGCCGACGGCCTCAAGCTGTTCATCAAGGAAACCGTGGTGCCGACCGGCGCCAATCCGGTGGTGTTCCTGCTTGCGCCGATGGTGACGTTCTCGCTCGCGATGATCGGCTGGGCGGTGATCCCGGTCTCCTCCGGCTGGGTGATCGCCGACATCAACGTCGGCATCCTCTACCTCTTCGCAGTGTCCTCGCTCGGCGTCTACGGCATCATCATGGCCGGCTGGGCGTCGAACTCGAAATACTCGTTCCTCGGCGCGATGCGCTCGGCGGCGCAGATGGTGTCCTACGAAGTCGCGATCGGCTTCATCATCGTCACCGTCCTGATCACCGCCGGGTCGCTCAACCTCAGCCGCATCGTCGAGGCCCAGAGCGGGCTGTGGTACTTCATCCCGCACTTCCCGGTGTTCGTGATGTTCCTGATCTCGGCGCTCGCCGAAACCAACCGCACGCCGTTCGACCTGCCCGAGGCGGAGTCCGAACTCGTCGGCGGCTACAACACCGAATACTCGGCGATGACCTTCGCGATGTTCTTCCTCGGCGAATACGCCAACATGATCCTGATGAGCAGCCTCTGCACGGTCCTGTTCCTCGGGGGGTGGCTGCCGCCGATGAACGTCGCGCCGCTCACCTGGATCCCCGGGGTCGTCTGGTTCGCCCTCAAGGTATCCGCCGTTTTGTTCTTCTTCCTCTGGGCCCGCGCGACGGTGCCGCGCTATCGCTACGACCAGTTGATGCGCCTGGGGTGGAAGATCTTCCTGCCGCTGTCGCTGGGCTGGGTGGTGATCACCGCGGTGGTGCTGCACATCTTCGGCTGGCTGCCGGCGTGACGGGGAGAGACACAGCATGACCACACTCGTCCGCACCTTGAAGTCCTTCCTTCTGCTCGAACTCCTCTCGGGGTTCGCGCTCACGCTGAAGTACTTCTTCAAGCCCAAGGTGACGATCGACTACCCCTACGAGAAGGGGCCGCTCTCGACGCGCTTCCGCGGCGAGCACGCGCTGCGCCGCTATCCCAACGGCGAGGAACGCTGCATCGCGTGCAAGCTGTGCGAGGCGATCTGCCCGGCGCAGGCGATCACCATCGAGGCCGAACCGCGCGCCGACGGCAGCCGCCGCACCACCCGCTACGACATCGACATGACCAAGTGCATCTACTGCGGTCTGTGTCAGGAGGCGTGCCCGGTGGACGCGATCGTCGAGGGGCCGAACTTCGAGTTCGCCACCGAGCGGCGCGCCGAGCTGATCTACAACAAGCAAAGACTCCTCGACAACGGCGACCGCTGGGAAACTGAGCTGGCGCTGCGTCAGGAGGCTGAGGCGCCGTATCGCTGATGCGGCGCTTCCGAAACACCACTTCAGGACGTTCTTCCGGGGATACCTCACGATGAAACCGCACACCAGCCAGGACGCCGCGCAACGCGCGCGCCTATGCCCCGCAGGGGAGGATCGGCAATGACCGCCTTCGTATTCTATCTCTTCGCGGTTCTGTCGGTGGCCTCCGGCGCGATGGTGGTGACCGCGCGCAACCCGGTCCACGCCGTGCTGTTCCTGATCCTCACCTTCTTCAACGTCGCGGGTCTGTTCGTGCTCCTCGGGGCCGAGTTCGTTGCGATGATCATGGTGATCGTCTACGTCGGCGCGGTCGCGGTGCTGTTCCTGTTCGTGGTGATGATGCTCGACATCCACGCGGTGTCGGCGCGCGAGGGCTTCGTCAGGATGTTGCCCGCGGGCGCGGTGGTCGGCCTCGTGCTGTTCGCCGAGCTTGCCCTGGTGTTCAGCGCCTGGACCCTCGACCCGAACTTCGCCACCGTCGCCGCCGCGCCGGTGCCGCCGCCCTCGGAACTCACCAATACCGAGGCGCTCGGCATGATCCTCTACACCAAGTACATCTACCTGTTCCAGATGGCCGGTATGGTGCTGCTCGTGGGCATGATCGGCTCGATCATGCTGACCCTGCGCAAGCGCGGCGGGGTCAAGCGGCAGAGCCCGCTCGAGCAGGCGTCGCGGCCGCTCTCCGAGTGCGTCGAGGTGAAGAAAGTCGCGACGGGGAAGGGGATCTGATCATGACCATCGGCCTCACGCACTACCTCACCGTCGCCGCGATCCTCTTCACCCTCGGGGTGTTCGGGATTTTCCTCAACCGCAAGAACGTCATCATCATCCTGATGTCGATCGAGCTGATGCTGCTCGCGGTCAACATCAACTTCGTCGCGTTTTCCGCCTTCCTCAACGATCTCGTCGGACAGGTGTTCGTGATGTTCGTGCTTACCGTCGCGGCCGCCGAAGCCGCGGTCGGCCTTGCGATCCTGGTGGTGTTCTTCCGCAACCGCGGTTCGATCCAGGTCGAAGACATCAACGCGATGAAAGGCTGAGGATCATGACCGTCGCCATCGTCTTTCTGCCGCTTCTGGGCGCGATCCTCGCCGGGTTGTTCGGGCGCTTCATCGGGCGCATCGGTTCGCAGATCGTCACCTCGCTGCTGATGGTGGTCTCCGCCGGGCTGTCGATCCCGGTGCTGCTCTCCGTCGGCTTCGGCGCCGGGCCGTTCACCGTCACCCTGTTCGATTGGATCCACGTCGGCAGCTTCGACGTCTCCTGGGCGCTCAAGGTCGACACCCTCACCGCCGCGATGCTGTTCACGGTTTCGGTGATCTCCGCGCTCGTGCACATCTATTCGATCGGCTACATGCACGGCGACCCGTCCGAGCCGCGGTTCATGGCGTATCTCTCGCTGTTCACCTTCTTCATGCTGATGCTGGTGACTGCCGACAACCTCGTGCAGATGTTCTTCGGCTGGGAGGGCGTGGGCCTGTCGTCCTACCTCCTGATCGGCTTCTGGAACGACCGGCCCTCGGCCAACGCCGCGGCGATCAAGGCGTTCATCGTCAACCGCGTCGGCGACTTCGGCTTCATGCTCGGCATCGCCGGCATCTACCTCGCCTTCGATACCGCCAACCTCGATGCGATCTTCTCCGCCGCGCCCGAGATGGCGGGGCAGACCTTCCGCATCTTCGGCACCGAACTGCCGGTGCTGACCACGCTCTGCCTGCTCCTCTTCGTCGGCGCGATGGGCAAGTCGGCGCAGATCGGCCTGCACACCTGGCTGCCCGACGCGATGGAAGGCCCGACGCCGGTCTCCGCGCTGATCCACGCCGCGACGATGGTGACCGCGGGCGTGTTCATGGTCGCGCGGATGTCGCCGCTGTTCGAATACACCGAGACCGCGCTCGCCGTCGTCGCCTTCGTCGGCGCGACCACCGCGCTGTTCGCCGCGACGATCGGCTGCGTGCAGAACGACATCAAGCGGGTGATCGCGTATTCGACCTGCTCGCAGCTCGGCTACATGTTCTTCGCCCTCGGCGTCGGCGCGTACGGCGCGGCGATCTTCCACCTCGTCACCCACGCGTTCTTCAAGGCGATGCTGTTCTTGGGCGCGGGCTCGGTGATCCACGCGATGTCCGACGAGCAGGACATGCGGCGCATGGGCGGGATCTGGAAGAACATCAAGATCACCTACGCGATCATGTGGATCGGCTCGCTCTCGCTCGCGGGTCTGCCGGTGTTCGCGGGCTACTACTCCAAGGACACCATCCTCGAAGCCGCCTGGGGGGCGCACTCGGCGATCGGCCAGTACGCCTTCTGGATGGGCGCGATCGCGGCGCTGCTCACCGCGTTCTACTCCTGGCGTCTGCTGTTCATGACCTTCCACGGTCAGCCGCGCGCCGACGAGAAGACCATGGCGCACGTCCACGAATCGCCGATGGTGATGCTGATCCCGCTGATGGTGCTCGCGCTCGGCGCGATCTTCGCGGGGATGATCGGTTACGACAGCTTCGTCGGCGCGGGCCGCGCCGCGTTCTGGAAGAACGCGCTCGCGGTCGTCGGCACGGACCCGCTCGAAGCCGCGCACCACGTCGAGGGCTTCGTCAAGACGCTGCCGGTGGTGGTGGCGCTCGTCGGTATCCTCGTCGCCTACCTGTTCTACATCGTCAAGACCGACCTCCCGGCGAAGCTCGCCGGGGCGATGCCGGGGCTGTACCGCTTCCTCTTGAACAAGTGGTACTTCGACGAGCTTTACGACCGCATCTTCGTCCGCCCGGTGTTCGCCATCGGCCGCGTCCTCTGGAAACGGGGCGACGTCGGCATCATCGATCGCTTCGGCCCCGACGGCATTTCCTTCGTCACCCGTATCGTCGCGAAGCGCACCGCGCTGATGCAGAGCGGGTTCGTCTATCACTACGCGTTCGCCATGATCATCGGCCTGGCCGTGTTCGTTTCGGCGTACGTCGTCGGACTGCAAGGGTGAGGGGCTGACCGATGACCGACTGGCCGCTATTGAGCATCATCACCTTCCTGCCGCTGGTAGGGGTGGCCTTCATCCTGATGATCCGGGGGGACGAGGAGATCGTCGCCCGCAACAGCCGCAACGTCGCGCTGCTCACCTCGTGCGCGACCTTCGTGATGTCGGTGTTCCTGTGGTTCGGCTTCCGCAACGGCACCGCGGACTTCCAGTTCGTCGAGCAGACCGAGTGGCTGCCCGGCACCGGGATCACCTACCACATGGGCGTCGACGGCATTTCGGTGCTGTTCGTGCTGCTCTCGACCTTCCTCACCCCGATCTGCGTGCTCGCCGGGTGGAGCGCGATCCGCACGCGGGTGAAGGAGTACATGATTTCCTTCCTGGTTCTCGAAACCATGATGGTCGGCATGTTCTGCGCCCTCGACTTCATGCTCTTCTA
>QKGW01000083.1 GCA_003250275.1 Alphaproteobacteria bacterium | reverse complement strand
GCGCCCTCACCGCCGAGGACGTGCGCGCTTGCTGCGGCGATCAGTCCGCCCATACCGTGTTCGAACTCGCGAGCGCGGTCGCCGACGGACGCCAGGCCGAGGTCCAGTCGGTCAGCGACCGCCTGTTCGCCGCCGGCGAAAACTCGATCGCGATCGTCCGCGGCATCTCGCGCCATTTCGACCGGCTGCTCCAGGCGCGCGCCGCGATGGACGGCGGCGCTTCCGCCGACGCGGCGATGAAATCCCTGCGCCCCGCGGTGTTCTTCAAGGAAACCGACAGCTTCCGCCGTCAGCTCGGCAACTGGCCGAGTTCCGCCCTGCTCGCCGCCATCGACCGCCTCGTCGAGGTCGAACGCCAGTGCAAATCCACCGGCATTCCCGCCCCGCTCGTCACCCAGCGCGGCCTCATGGAAATCGCCTCCCTCGCCCGCCGCGCGCGGGGGCGGTAAGACCAGGGGTTTCACCCCTGGACCCCACCAAGGGCCGCAGGCCCTTGGATCCCATGACTGATGACGTGTTTTGGGGGGTGGGCTTAGGCCCACCCCCCAAAACACGTCATGAATTGTCGGGGTCGAGGGGTCCGTGACCCCTCGCGGGGGGTGCCGGGGGCGGAGCCCCTGGCCTCATCCGCGCCTCACGCCGGACGGCCGAGGCGTTGCAGCAAGTCGTCGAGCTGTTCGAGGTTCTGGTACTGGATCGAGAGCTTGCCGCCGGTACCGTGGACGTCGATCGAGACCTTGAGGCCGAGGAGCGTGGTGAGATCGCGTTCGAGGGCGACGCAGTCCGCGTCCTTGCTTTTCGGCGGACGCGGCGCGGCGGGTGCGGTCGGGGTCTTGGCGAGACGTTCGGTCTGGCGGACGTTGAGGCCCTTGGAGACGATTTCCTGCGCGAGTTCGACGGCGCGGGCGTTGCCGAGCAGCGCGCGCGCGTGTCCGGCGGAGAGATCGCCCTTCTGCACCATTTCCTTGACCGGATCGGGCAGCGCGAGCAGGCGCATGGTATTGGCGACATGGCTGCGGCTCTTGCCGACCGCCTTGGCGAGGTCTTCCTGGGTGTGCTGGAACTCTTCCTGGAGGCGGCGATAGCCTTCCGCCTCTTCGAGGGCGTTGAGGTCCTGGCGCTGGAGGTTTTCGACGAGCGCGACTTCGAGGACTTCGCGGTCGTCCATGTCGCGCACCACCACCGGCACGTCGTGGACCTGGGCGCGCTGCGCGGCGCGCCAGCGCCGCTCGCCGGCGATAATTTCGTAGATGCCGCTGCCATTGGGCGCGCGCCGCACCAGAAGCGGCTGCAGCACGCCCCGCTCGGCGACCGACGCGGTGAGATCCTCAAGCGCGGTTTCGTCGAACACGTGGCGCGGCTGGAACGGGCTCGGCATCAGCAGCGAGACCGGCAGGCGCTGCGGCGCCGCGGCGGATTCGGCGGCCTCGGACACGGGATCGTCGCCGAGAAGCGCGGAGAGGCCCCGGCCGAGGTTGCGGCGTTTCGGTTCTTCACTCATGCGGCGGCACTCTGTTCTTGTTTGAGGATTTCCCCGGCGAGGCGGATATAGGCCTGC
>QKGW01000210.1 GCA_003250275.1 Alphaproteobacteria bacterium | reverse complement strand
ATCTTCGTCGCAAATCCGAGGCCAACTGTTCAGGGTGGGGCGTTCCCGCACATTGGAGTTCGTTATGGACCCTACCTATGCATCTGAAAATAAATAGTAAGTTTCACTCTTTGAGTGGCGCTCCGGAAGTTTCCCCCTGTATTGCAGCGTGTGGGCGCGGCTTGTGGTCCCGCTCGATCCGTATCCAGGGGATGAAACATGAAGCTCAGTGCGGGAATGTGCTTTCGGGCACCGTCGAAGCGGTCACCAACGAGGCAATCGAGGATCTCGGCCTCAAGATCGGCGCGGCTCAATCTTTCGCGGGCGATGGAACTTATCCGCGCTGGGAACGGCGCGAGAGCCAGATCACGCCGATCAGGCCGATGAAGATCACTCCGGAAAGGAAGAACATATCGTTGGCGGAGATCAGGAACGCCTGGGTGTTCACCTGGTGGTCGATCATCCCCCGGGCCTGCTCCGCCGAGACGCCGAGCCCGCGGACGCCCGCCAGGGCGTGCTGTGTTGCTGGGGCGCCGGGAGTCACGTTCTCGACGAGATAGGCGTGGTGGCGGGTCGCCCCATCTTCCCAGAGCGTCGTCCAGACCGAAGCGGCGAACGATCCTCCCATGATCCGCATGAAATTGTAGAGGCCGGAGGCCGAGGGGATACGCTGCGGCTCGATGTCGGAGATGATGATCGTGGTGAGGGGGATGAAGAACGTCGCCATTGCGATGCCCTGGAGCAAGTGGGTCAGCGCAATGGTGCGCGCATCGACGTCGGGCGAGAACCCGGAACGCCAGAATCCGCACGCAGCGAACACCAGGAACGCGAGGGTGGCGAACAGGCGAGGATCGACCTTGCCCATCAACCGCCCGATCACCGGCGAGAGCAAGATCGCGAAAACCCCGACCGGAGCGGTAACTAGTCCGGCCCAGGTTGCGGTGTAGCCCATAAATCGCTGCAACCACATCGGGATCAGCACGAGGTTTCCGAAGAATGCCGCGTAGCCGAGGGTGATCGCGAGGGTTCCGGCGGTGAAGTTGCGGTGGGTGAACAGTGTCAAGTCGACGATCGGGTGGGATTCGGTGAGTTCCCATATGAGAAAGAAGGTGAACGCTATCCCGACCACCACAGCGAGCCCGATGATCATCGGTGAACCGAACCAGTCGAGTTCCTTCCCTTTGTCCAGAAGGATCTGCGTCGCGCCGACCCAGATCACGAGGAGGCTGAGGCCGATATAGTCGATCGGCGGCTTTGCGGTCGGCGATTCCCGGCCTTTCAGGACCGCCCAGGTGAGCCACGCGGCGGCAAGGCCAAGCGGCACGTTGATGTAGAAGATCCAGGGCCAGGAATAGTTGTCGGTGAGCCAGCCCCCGAGCACCGGCCCCATCACCGGCGCGATGGTGGTGGTCATCGACCACATCGCGATCGCCATTCCCGCCTTCTGTTTGGGGTAGGCCTGGAGCAGAAGAGCTTGCGACAGCGGGATCATCGGCCCCGCGACCAGCCCTTGAACGGCGCGGAATACCAGCAGCACTTCGAGCGAATTCGCGAGGCCGCAGAGCAGCGAAGCGATCGAGAACAGTGCCACCGAGGAGATGAACAGTCGGAGCTGGCCGACCCGCCGCGTCAGCCAGCCGGTGAGCGGCACCGCGACCGCGTTGGAGACACCGAACGAGGTGATCACCCAGGTTCCCTGGCTCGGCGATACGCCGAGATCGCCCGCGATGGTGGTGAGCGATACGTTGGCGATGGTGGTGTCGAGAACGTTCATGAACGTCGCGAGCGACAAAGCCACCGTCGCGAGAACCAGACGCCCACCCGCGAGCGGGGGATGCGGAGCGTTCATCGCCATCACTCCGCCGCGCCGGCGCCGGAGTTGGCGGCAACGATAGCGGAGATCAGCTTCGCGGCATCGCGATCGAGATCGGCGAACACCTTGGTCTCAGCGACCGGCGCGGTGCGTTCGGCGGCTTCGAGCGGGGCCCCGCCTTCGTCGGCGACGTTGACCTCGGCGTTGATCGACAGACCGATGCGTAGCGGGTGCGCGGCAAGTTCGGCAGGGTCGAGGCTGATCCGCACAGGAACCCGCTGCACCACCTTGATCCAGTTGCCGGTGGCGTTCTGCGCCGGTAGCAGCGAGAACGCCGCGCCGGTACCTGCCGCGAGGCCGACCACCTTGCCGTGGTAGACGACGCCGCCTCCGTAGACGTCGGCGGTGAGCATCGCAGGCTGGCCGACCCGCATGTGTCGGAGTTGGCCTTCCTTGAAGTTGGCGTCGACCCAGACTTGATCGAGCGGCACCACCGCCATCATCGGCACACCGGGAGTGACGCGCTGGCCGATCTGGACGGTGCGCTGTGCCACTTCGCCTGCTAGCGGCGCGGGGACGCGGGTGCGGCGCCACGCGAGGTAGACGTCGCGCAGCGCCGCCTCGGCGGCGAGAACCTTGGGATGCGTGGCGACGGTGGTGCCGTCGGTGGCCGCGCGGTTCGCTTCCCACTGTTTTTCGGCGGCGGTAAGCTCGGCGGCGGCCCCCTCCACGGCGTCGCGAGCGTGCTTCAACTCTTCGGCCGAGACCGCGCCGGTGTCGGCGAGGCGGCTGCGGCGAGCGAAATCGGCGCGTGCCTGGTCGAGCAGGGTGCGGCGCAGCGACACCTGCGCGGCGAGGGCGTCGTCGTTGCTGAAAGCGGTGCGCACCTCGCGGACGGCTTGCGCGAGTTCGGCTTCGGCTCGGGCGAGCCCGATGCGGGCGTCGGCATCGTCGAGGCGGACGAGCGGCGCACCGGTTTCGACTCTATCGGTGTCGTCGGCGTAGAGCTTGATGACGGTGCCCGCCACCTGCGGCGTCACCGCGATGACGTTGCCCGCGACGTAGGCGTCGTCGGTGGAGACTTGGTAGCGGGCGTAGGTCGCCCAGTAGAAGCCCCAGGCCGCGCCCGCGGCGATGAAGACAAGCGTCGCGGAGCCGAGCAAAAGCCTGCGGCGCGAGTGGGAAGCGGGGGAGTTGGCCTCGGTCATCGGGGGTGTCCTTACTCTTCAAATCCGACGGAGGCGGAGGTGAATCCACCGCCGAGCGCGTGCGCGAGCGCGATCGCGATTTCGGTGGCGCGGGTGCGCGCCACCGCGTCGTTGCGGCGTTCGGCGATCAGGTTGCCCTCCGCCGACAGCACGGTCAGGTAGTTGCTCAGGCCTGCGCGGTAGCGCAGCAGCGCCAGATGGTAGGCGCGTTCGAGCCGCTTCACCGCTATGGTTTCGCGCTCGCGCACCGTCTGGTTGGCGCGCCAGGCGGTGATTTCGCCAGCGACTTCGGCAACCGCATCGATGATCCGGGCGTTGTAGGTCTCGACCGCGAGATCGCGCTCGGCGTCGGCGCGCGCGAGGCCGCTTCGCAGCCGTCCGGCGTCGAACACCGGCAGAGTGATCGCCGGGCCGACCCCGGCAATCGCGCTGCCCGGCTTGAACAACCGGTCGACGCCGACCGACTGCAGGCCGACGAACGCTGCGATATCGACGTTGGGGTAGAACGCCGCCTTCGCGGCCTTGGTGGCTGCGGTCGCCGCTTCGATCCGCCAGCGTAGCGCGACGATGTCCGGTCGACGCCCAATCAATTCCGCCGGAATCGCGGCGGGGAGGCGGAGAGTGCCGCCCACGACGAACTTCGGCTCGGGGATCGCGAGGCCGCGATCCGGCCCGGCGCCGAGCAGCGCAGCGATACGCTGGCGGGATTTCGCCACCGCTTCTTCGTCGCGGGCGATGTCGGCTTCGGCAGCGGCAATTGCCGCTGCCGCCTGCTCGGCCTCAACGTCAGTGGTCAATCCGGCGGAGCGAAGTTGTCGGGTGAGGTCCGCGATTTCCTGCTTTTGCGTCAGCAACTCGCGACTGACGGCAAGCTGTGCGGCCCGATCGGCGAATCCGGCATAGGCGGTGGCGATTGCCGCGGCGAGGTCGAGCCGGGCAGCCTGCGCCTCCACTTCATTCGCCCGCACTTCGCCGAGCGCGGCGCGGTATGCGGCGTCTCGCCCGCCCCAGAGGTCGAGGGTGTATCGGCCGTCGAGCGCGAGGCGGTCAGCACTGCGAGTCTTGGCGGTATAAACGACGTCGTTGGCCGTGTAACGCTGCACCGTCGACCGTGCGGCGGCGTCGATCGAGGGATAGAGGGCGGCGTCTGCGAGTCCCGCTTCGGCGACCGCGCGTCGCAATCGCGCATCTGCAACACGCAGCGACGGCGAGCCGGCCAGTCCCTCTGCGATCAGGCGGTCGAGTTCGGGGTCGCCAAGCGATGTCCACCAATCGTCGGTGGGCCAGGGTGCGAACGGAGCATTTGCCGCGGTGGCATCGAGCGCGAGGCGTGCCGGGTCGTCCGGTGTCGCGCGGCTCTCGATGCCGCTCGGGTCGGCGCACCCTCCGAGCAACAGGGCGGCAAAGGCGGAGACCACAAGTCGCTTCATCATTGAACCTTTCCTGTCTCCGCAGGGATGAGGCTTCCGGGGGTCATTCGCCATCGACATTTGCAACGATCCGCTGCAAATAGCCGGCTAGATGCTCCACCTCGGCGGCGGAAAACCCCTGAAACGCGTGATTGAGTGCGTCGATACCCACCGGCCTGAGGCGCGGGAAAAGCTCACGGCCACTCTCCGTCAGATAGAGCCGGGCAACGCGGCGATCGCCGTCGGAGCGCTGTCGGAGAATCAGACCTTGCGCCTCGAGGCGGTCGAGCATCCGGGTCATCGAGCCGCTATCCGTGCCGAGTGCGCGGGATAGGTCGGAGGCCGTCGCAGCGTACCCGCTGCCGATACGCATCAGCACGACCCACTGAGCTGAGGTGATGCCGAGCTCGCGCTTGGTGCGGCGTTCGAGAGTCCGCTGCATCAGTCCGTTGGCATCGGCCAACAGGCGGCCGATGCTGGTCTCTGGCGCATATGTGGCGTCGGTGTAAAGGGGGGGAGTCTGAGAATCCATGATCATCCACGCAATTAACTGCCTGAGCAGATAATGCCTGAGCAGATAATTTGTCAAGCGAGCGTTTCGATGGCGGGGCGCTTCAGTCGGCAAAGCACGGGATAGCGGCGTCGCCGGCCCTTACTCTTTGCCTGTTCGATCGTGTGCCAGCCTCGCCGAGAAACCTCGACGTTTCTGGCTCCCTCAATTATGTAAAAATTTTTTTGCGCCAGCCCTAAAAATGGCTATGATTAAGCCGATTTGAAAATATTTTTACATATTGCCTGTTTTTTGCGCAGAGGACCCCGCAAGCAATGCCGGACACCCACCTCTCCCTGATGAAACGCATCTCCTCCGCCCACGACACGTTGTCACGGTCGCATCGCGCGGTTGCGAATTTCGTGCTCGCGCATCCGTTCCAGGCGGCAACGATGGGGATCGAGGATCTGGCCGCCGCCGCCGGGGTGTCTGTCGCCACCATCAATCGCTTCGCCCACACATTCGGGTTCTCGGGCTTCGTAACCTTCCGCGCCGAATGCCTGCGGACCTACGCCAAGACTCTCGAACCGGTGGAAAAAATACGCCGCCTGGAAGGCGGAGAGGACGGTGCATTGCCGTTGATGCACGCGTCTCTCGCCGCCGCCCGCGACGATATCGACAGCACCATAGCCGGGCTCGACGTCGAAACCTGTTCCCGAATCGCCGAGATGCTCCTGACGGCCCGACGCGTGGCCCTCGTCGGGTTCGGCGTTTCGAGTACGCTCGCCCGCATGGCGCAGCAAGTCTTCGAACAAAGCCTCCCGGTGGTCGAACTGCTCGACGGCACCGGCGGCAACGAAAGGATTATCCGCCGCCTTAACCAGTTGACCGGGCCGGACGATCTGGTGATCGGGATCTCGCTGCAACGCTATTCGCAGTTCACCGTCGAGGTTATGCGCCGCGCCCGCGAGGCCGGCGCCCGCATCGCCTGCCTGACCGATCTCCCCGATTCGCCGCTGGTTCCGTATGCCGACGTGGTGCTGTTCGTTTCCTCCGAACACCCGGTGCTGCACGCCTCCCTGGCAAGCGCGGCAGCGATGATCGAAGCGATTTCCACGGTATTGGTGCGCCGCCGCTCCAGCGAGATCAGCGCGCGCAAGCTTACCGAGGACCTGTTGCCCTACCTCTACACCAGCGCCGATTGAGCGCTGCCTCGCCGAAGATGGAACCCATGTCCGTAATCAACGCCGCGTCCTCACCCTCCACCGCCGCCCCCCTGGTCTCGGTCGAGGGATTGTCCGTCACCTTCGCCGGAGAAGACGGCGTCTTCACCGCGGTCAAGGACCTCTCCTTCCATATTGCGCCGGGCGAAACCGTGGCGGTGGTCGGGGAATCCGGCTCCGGCAAGTCGGTGACGGCCCTGAGCCTGATGCGCCTGGTCGAACTGGGCGGCGGGCGCATCGCCAAGGGGGCGCTCAATTTCCGTTTCCGCGACGGCGCGGTCCGCGATCTCGTCCAGCTTTCCGGCGCGGAAATGCGCACGCTGCGCGGCAACGAAATGGCGATGATCTTTCAAGAGCCGATGACCAGCCTCAACCCGGTGTTCACCATCGGCGACCAAATCGCCGAGGCGGTGACGCTGCATCAGGGAAAGGATCACGCCGCCGCGCGCGCCGAGGCTCTGCGGATGCTGGAACTGGTGCGTATCCCCGAAGCGAGGCGCCTGCTCGATCGCTATCCGCACCAGCTTTCGGGCGGAATGCGCCAGCGGGTGATGATCGCCATCGCCCTGTCCTGCCGCCCCAGCCTGTTGATCGCCGACGAACCCACCACCGCGCTCGACGTCACCATCCAGGCGCAGATTCTGCACCTGATCAAGGCGCTCCAGAAAGAACTGGGGATGGCGGTGATGTTCATTACCCACGACATGGGCGTGGTGGCGGAGGTCGCCGACCGCGTGGTGGTGATGTTCCGCGGCGACAAAGTGGAGGAAGGCTCGGCGGCGGAAATTTTCGACGCGCCCCGCCACCCCTACACCCGCGCCCTGCTGTCGGCGGTGCCCCGTCTCGGCAGTCTTTCCGGCGAAGCGCTGCCTCTCAGCTTCCCGCTCCTGCACACCGACGGCACGGCATCCGAGCCCCCGGTACGTCAGGATACCGTGCAGGCCGACGCACCGCCGTTGCTCGAGGTCTCCGATCTCGTGACCCGCTTCGAGGTGCGGCGAGGTCTGTTCGGACGGCACACCGGCAACGTTCACGCGGTCGAACGGGTGAACTTTTCGCTGCGGCCCGGCGAGACCTTGGCCCTGGTGGGCGAATCGGGGTGCGGCAAATCCACCACCGGCCGTACCCTGATCCAGTTGCAGAACTACCTCTCCGGCAACATTCGCTTCGAGGGCAAGGACATCGCGACGATGCCCCGCGACCGCCGCCGCCTCCTCAACCAGAAGATTCAGTGCGTATTCCAGGACCCGTTCGCATCGCTCAACCCCCGCCTTACCGTCGGGTTCTCGATCGCCGAACCGTTGCTCACCCACAACCTCGCCAAGGGACGCGAGGTCGAGGATCGGGTGGCGGACCTGCTGCGCAAGGTCGGTCTTTCGCCCGACCATGCCAAGCGTTACCCCTTCGAGTTCTCGGGAGGGCAGCGCCAGCGCATCTGCATCGCCCGAGCGCTCGCCAGCAAGCCGCGGCTGATCATCGCCGACGAGGCGGTCTCGGCGCTCGACGTCTCGATCCAGGCACAGATCGTCAACCTGCTGATGGACCTGCAGCGCCAGGAGAGCCTCGCGTACCTGTTCATTTCCCACGACATGGCGGTGGTCGAACGCGTCAGCCACCGCGTCGCGGTGATGTACCTCGGCCAGATCGTCGAAATCGGCCCGCGCGCGGCGGTGTTCGAGAACCCGCAACATCCCTATACCCGCCGCCTGATGTCGGCGGTGCCGATTCCCGACCCCACCCGTCGGGCGGAACGCGGCGCGCTGCTCGAAGGCGAGATTCCGAGCCCGATTCGCGCCGTCGGCGATGCCCCGCTGGTCGAACCGCTGGTCGCGGTCTCCCCCGGGCACTTCGTCGCCCGCCATGCCATCGCCGGTTTCCCGCAGGCCTGAGGGATCCCCGCACGTCCAACGACAGGCCGCCGCATAATGGAGGTTTCATCCGAATGAGACACATGACTCTGGCTTTGGCCGCCACCGCCCTGGCGACGGCCGTGACCTTCGGCGCCGCCGAGGCCAAGACCCTGGTGGTCGGCGTGGCCGACAACCTGACCACCCTCGATCCGCCGAATGCCAACGACACTCTCTCTGCGGGGGCGCAACGCAACATCTATCAGGGGCTCTACGGCTTCGATTCGAAGATGCAGCTGGAACCCCTGCTGGCGACCAGCTACGAGGCCAATGCCGACGCCACCGAGTTCACCTTCCACCTGCGCAAGGGCGTGAAGTTCCACGACGGCACCGACTTCAACGCCGAGGCGGTAAAGATCAACATCGACCGCGTGCGCGACTCCAAGGTCCCGACCAAGCGTCAAAGCCTGGTCAGCATGGTCGATCGGGTCGAAGTGGTCGATCCCTACACCGTCAAGTTCATCCTCAAGGAGCCATTCGGAGCGCTGGTCAACAACCTCGCCCACGCCGGCACCTTCATAGTTTCCCCGGCCGCGCTCGCGAAGTACGGCAAGGACATCGACCGCAACCCGGTCGGGACCGGCCCCTACAAGTTCAAGAAATGGTCCGGCGACCTGTTCGAGACGGTGAAGAACGAGAACTACTGGCGCAAGGGCTACCCGAAGGTCGACGGCGTGGTGTTCAAGTCGGTCCCGGAAAACGGCAGCCGCATCGCCATGCTGCAGGCGGGCGAGGCGTCGTTCGTCTACCCGTTGCCGTCCGAGCTGGCCCCGGTGGTCAAGGCCAACCAGAAGCTCGAAGTCGTCAAGGTGCCGTCGATCATCATCCGCTACGTCGCGATGAATACGATGAAGAAACCGTTCGACGACATCCGCGTGCGCCAGGCGCTCAACTACGCGGTGGACAAGAATGCGTTCTGTAAGGTCGTCTACGGCGGCTACTGCAAGCCCGCCGAAGGGCCGGTGCCGGACCTCTTGAAGTATTCCACCACCGTGCAGAAGGGCGGCTGGGCGTATGACCCGGCCAAGGCCAAGGCTCTCTTGAAAGAGGCCGGATACCCCAACGGCTTCGAGACCGAAATCTTCTCGAAAAACAACTCCACCTACATCCGTGCGATGCAGTTCATCCAACAGCAACTCGCCCAGGTCGGTGTGAAGGCGACCGTGACCCCGCTCGAAGCGGGTGTCGAGGCGCAGCGCGTCTGGAGCGTGCAGAAGCCCGAGGACGCCACCGTGCAACTGCAGTACGGCGGCTGGTCGGCCTCCACCGGCGACATCGACTGGGCGACCCGTCCGCTGTTCTACGGACAGAGCTTCCCGCCGAAGCTGTTCAACGTCGCCTACTATAAAAGCGACGTGAACGACGCCGCGATCAAGGCGGGCATCGCCACCGCCGACGACGCCAAGCGCGCCGCCGCCTACAAGACCGCCCAGGAGCAGATCTGGAAGGACGCCCCGTGGATTTTCCTGACCGACGACGAAATCCTCGTCGGTCAGGCGAAGGGACTCTCCGGTGCGTTTGCCGCGCCGGACGGCGGTCTGAACTTCGAAAAGGCCGAATTCAAGTAAGCCGCTTCACGCCACACCGAGGGGAGGAGGCGCGTACCGCGCCCCCTCTCCTTCTACGAAATCCATCCGAAGGACCGAGGCCGTCCATATGCTCAACTACCTGATCCGCCGCATCGTGGGCATCGTCCCGGTGATTCTGGTGATCGCGCTGCTGGTGTTCCTGTTCGTGCACATGCTGCCCGGGGACCCCGCGCGCCTCGTCGCCGGACCGGAAGCCACGCTCCAGGACATCGAAAACGTCCGCCGCAGCCTCGGCCTCGACCGGCCGATCCACGAACAATTCGTCCTGTTCCTCTGGCATGCCGTCCAGGGCGACTTCGGCAACTCGCTCAAGACCCGCATTCCGGTGGTCGAGGAGATCGGTCTCCGCCTGACGCCGACCATCTGGCTGACCGTCTGCGCGATGGCGTGGGCGACCGTCTTCGGCCTGCTGATCGGCGTTGCCTCGGCGGTCAAGCGCGGCCGTTGGCCCGACTACGTCGGCATGTTCATCGCCGTTTCCGGCATCTCGTTTCCGGCGTTCTGGCTTGGCCTGCTCCTGATCGACTTGTTCTCGGTGCGTCTCGGATGGTTGCCGACGGGAGGTTTCGAAAGCGCTAAGAGCCTGATCATGCCGTCGTTCACGCTGGGCCTCGGCGTCGCCGCGGTGATGGCGCGCTTCACCCGTTCGGCGTTCATCGAAATCTCGCGCGAGGACTACATCCGCACCGCCCACGCCAAGGGCGTGTATGCGCGCGCGGTGATCTGGAAGCACACCCTCCGGAACGCGCTGATCCCGGTGATCACCATGGTCGGCCTGCAGTTCGGCTTCCTCCTCGGCGGGTCGATCGTGGTGGAGACGGTGTTCTCCTGGCCCGGCCTCGGACGTCTTCTGGTGGACTCGGTCGCCTATCGCGACTATCCGGTGATCCAGGCGGAAATCCTGCTGTTCTCTCTGGAATTCATTCTCATCAATCTCACCGTCGATGTGCTCTACGCCGTCGCCAACCCGGAGATCCGCTTCAAATGAGCGACGCCGCCGTCATCGCCTCCCCCGGCGTGCGCAGCCCGCTGCGCGAGTTCTGGAACCGCTTGCGCCGCCGCAAGGTCGCGCTGGTCTCCGCCGCCTTGCTGCTATTGCTGGTGCTCTCCGCCGTGTTCGCCCCATGGGTCGCGCCCTACGACCCCACCGCCGCCGATTACGCCAACATTCTCGCCCCGCCCTCGGCCGCCCACTGGGCGGGCACCGACGCCTTCGGGCGCGACATCCTCAGCCGCATCATCTGGGGGGGACGGATCTCCCTCGCGGTCGGGTTCCTCTCGGTGTCGATCGGCGGTATCGTCGGCATCGGTCTCGGCCTGATCTCCGGCTTCTACGGCCGTTGGCTCGACAGCCTGATCATGCGCTCCTCGGACGTGCTGCTGGCATTCCCCGGCATTCTGCTGGCGATCGGCGTGATCGCCATCCTCGGACCGGGCATCGACAACGTCATCTACGCGGTAGCGGTGTTCTCGGTACCGGTGTTCGCGCGCCTGGTGCGCGGCTCGACCCTGGCGCTGAAGTCCGCGCCCTACGTCGACGCGGCACGCGCGATCGGCGTCAAGAGCCGCTGGCTGATGCTGCGCCACATCCTTCCCGGCGCCTTGCCGTCGGTGATCGTCTATTTCTCGATGCGCGTCGGCACCTCGATCCTCACCGCCGCGGCACTCAGCTTCATCGGCCTCGGCGCGCAACCGCCGAGCCCCGAATGGGGCGCGA
Organism: Alphaproteobacteria bacterium; assembly: GCA_003250275.1. Lineage (GTDB taxonomy): Bacteria > Pseudomonadota > Alphaproteobacteria > Rhodospirillales > Rhodospirillaceae > Oleispirillum. The sequence continues at coordinate 10,671 of QKGW01000210.1, read as the reverse complement.
TGCTGGCGGACGGCCGCAGCTTCATCGGCGTCGCCAGTCACGTCACCTTCTATCCCGGCATGGCCATCTTCGTGACCGTGCTTGCCTTCAACCTGCTGGGCGATGGCTTGCGCGACGCCCTGGACCCGAAGCTCAAGAATGTCTGACCGCCTTGCCCGCGATTTCGGCCTGATTCCCGATGCGACGCCCACCGGCGCCACCAACGCGATCACCGACGTCGCGGGCGTGCGTGTCGGCCACCACACCCGGCGCGACGGCAATCTGAATACCGGCTTCACCGCGATTCTGCCCCATGGCGGCAACCTCTTCCGCGACAAGGTGCCCGCCGCCGTCTCGGTGATCAACGGCTTCGGCAAAAGCTCCGGGCTGATGCAGGTGGCGGAGCTTGGCAGCATCGAGACGCCGATCCTGCTGACCAACACCTTTTCCGTCGGCGTCGGTTTCACCGCCCTGGTGCGCGACGCGATCCGCGCCAATCCGGCCGTCGGCCGCGAAACCTCCACCGTCAATCCGCTGGTATGCGAATGTAACGACGGCTTTCTCAACGACATCCAGGCGATGGCGTTGACCGAGGCGGATGCCGAGGCCGCCCTTGCCGCGGCGTCTGGGCCGGAAGGCACGCTGTCGCCCACGCAAGGCGCGGTGGGTGCGGGCACGGGGATGAGTTGTTTCGGCTTCAAGGGCGGAATCGGCACGGCGTCGCGGCGTCTCGACCTCGCGGGATGCCCGTTCACGCTCGGCGCGCTGGTTCTCGCCAACTTCGGTAAGGCAGGCGATCTGGTCCTTCCCGACGGCCGCCGCCCCAGTCCCGACGACATCTCCGACATCCCCGAGCGCGGTTCCATCATCATCGTGCTGGCCACCGACGCGCCGCTCGCATCCCGGCAGCTCCGCCGCGTCGCGCAACGTGGCGGAGCCGGGATCTCCTGGCTCGGATCGTTCTGGGGAAACGGCAGCGGCGACATCGCGCTCGCCTTTTCCACGGCTCGCCGCCTTCCCCACGAAGGCGCGGCGGTGCTGGAGACGCAGGAAATCGCCGAGGACCGCATCGACGTGCTGTTCCGCGCCGCCGCCGAAGCGACGCGCGAGGCGGTCCTGAACGCACTTTGCGCCGCGCCCGCGTACATCGGACGCGACGGGCACTCTCGGCCATCGCTGGCCGACTGGCTCACTGGAGAAAACAAACGATGAAGATCTACATCTGCGCCGACATCGAAGGCACTGCCGGAGTGGTGTCGCCGCAGCAGTGCGCGGCGGGCAATTCAGAATACGAGCGGGCGCGGCTTCTGATGACCGAGGAAGTCAACGCCGCGATCGCGGGTGCGGCCGATGCCGGGGCCGACGACATCGTCGTCAACGACGCCCATGGTTCGATGATCAATCTTCTTCCCGAACACCTGGACCCGCGCGCCCGCGTCATCCAGGGCAAGCCCAAACCGTTCAACATGTTCGCCGGCCTCTCGGACGGAACGGACGCGATTCTCTGCACCGGCTTCCACGCCCCGGCAGGCGATTTCGGCGTGCTTGCGCACACCACGTCGAGCATGGCGTTCCGTGCCGTTGAACTCGATGGCGCGCGGATGAGCGAAGCCGCGCTTTACGGCGCCTACGCGGGGGAGCGCGGCATTCCGGTGGCGATGATCTCCGGTGACGATATCTGCGCCGCCCGCTGCGCCGAGTGGTTCCCTCACGCCGAACGGGTGACCACCAAGTATGCGCTCGGCAACCGCACCGCCGAGTCCCTGCACCCCGTCGTCGCCCGCGCTTTGATCCGTGCCGCCACCGCCCAGGCGGTAAAACGCGCACGGGACATTCCGCCGCTACGTCTCGAGACACCGCAAGACCTGGTCCTCGACATGACCTCAGCGGCCCTCGCCGACCTCGTCGCCACCATTCCGGTGGCGGAACGCCTCGCCCCCACCCGCGTGCGCCTGCCGGTAACCTCCGCCGCCGACGCGGTGCGCTGGGTCAATGTCGCCGCCGCGATGGCGGCGTCTCTGCACTGACCATGAAGGGAGCTTTCTCCGTGTCCCAAGCCCCGATCCTCGCGCTGCACGGCGGCGCGGGAACCATTCCCGCCGCATCCCTGACGCCGGACCTCACCAACGCCTACCACGATGGCATCCGCACCGCGCTCGCAGCCGGACACGCCGTCCTGAAATCCGGCGGCACGGCGCTCGACGCAGTCACCCGAACGGTGGTCGCGCTTGAGGAGAACCCGCTGTTCAACGCCGGGCATGGCGCCGTCTACACAACGGACGAAACCCACGAGATGGATGCCGCGGTCATGGACGGCGCAACTGGCCGCGCCGGAGCGATCGCCGGAATCTGCGGACCGCGCAATCCCGTATTGGCCGCGCGCGCGGTGATGGAGAAGAGCGCCCACGTGTTCCTGGCGGGTGAAGGCGCGATGCGCTTCTGCCGCGAGGTCGGCCTGGAGTTCATGCCCTCCGCATGGTTCGGTACCGAACGTCGCCTCGACGCGTTGCGCCAGGAGATGGCGCGCCGCGCTGCGAACAGCGCCGACACGCGCAGCGACGCCGACCGTCACGGGACCGTCGGCGCGGTGGCATTGGACGTCCACGGCAACCTCGCCGCCGCCACCTCCACCGGCGGCATCACCGCCAAAACCCCCGGACGCGTCGGCGACAGCCCCGTGATCGGCGCGGGCACCTGGGCCGACAACGCCACCTGTGCGATTTCCGCGACCGGGCAAGGAGAGCTGTTCATCCGTGTCGCCGCCGCCCACGAGATCGCCGCGCGGATGCGCTGGGGCGGACAGAGCCTCGCCGAAGCGGCAGATGACGTCGCCAACAACGTACTCGCTCCGATCGGCGGTTCGGGCGGACTGATCGCTCTCGATGCCAAGGGGAACCTCTCCCTGCCCTTCAATTGCGACGGAATGTATCGCGGGTTCATTGCTCCCGATGGCATTGCACATAGCGCGATTCACCGCGAGGACTGGCGAATCCAGGCATCAACCTGAGGCCTGCCCCATCCCCCTGTTTCCCGGCGGCTATGACAGATATAGAAACGACGAAGCGGGCGACTAATGTTGCCCGCTTGTGCGTTGTATTGATTTAGGAATTTCGTTTCTGGGAGAGAATTTCGAACGGGCCGCGCCCTCCCTGCACCTACGCAGGCTTTTAGCCTGCTTCGGTGTGAACGAGCGGATCCTTCGTACCGCCCTACAGAGACCAGCTGTCGAGCAGCGCCGTCGACAGGTCGAACAGAACGGCATCGTATGGGCACATCGATTCATCTCCTATGCGGCTGCGGGCACGGTCCGCAGGGCGACCGCTTCGATCTCGACCAGGTATCCGTGGTGCAACACCGGGACCGGCACAACGCTGCGGGCCGGGCGATTCTCGCCGAGAATCTCCGCATAGACGTCGTTGAACTCCGGCCAGTTTTCGATGCCGACGACGTAGGCCGTCACCTTGAGGATGCGGTCCGGCCCGCTGCCCGCCGCCGCCACCACGGCGAGGAGGTTGGAGATCGCCTGGGCGGCCTGTTCCCGGAAGGGCAGCCCGTGCGTCGGGGAGCCGTCGGGCCGCCCGCCCAGCTGTCCGGAGACGAACACGAGGTCACCCGCGGCGACGGCCTGGGCATAGTGCCCGCCCGGAGGCGGCGCCGAGGCCGTGTGAATGCGTTCGATGTCTTGAGCCATGATCTTCACCATCCGTTGATGCGGGGCCAGCGGTCCACCACGGCGGTGCCGTCCATGACCTCGTAGCGGCCGAACTGCGCGGCGGTGGCGCAGGCGTGGTTGGGCAGGATGCGCACCCGCGCGCCCAGCGGTAGCGGCGGCAGCGCAGCGCCGGAGCCCGGGCGCACGCCGACGATGCCGTGCTCCTGGTTGGCGTCGAGCACCACGAGATCGGGATAGGCGCGGCCGGTCTCGTCGCACACCAGACCGTACCCCTGGTCGACGCTCTGCCGCCCGGTTCCGCGGTCGCGGGACAGCGCCATCCACCCGGCGTCGACGATCAGCCAGCCCTTGGCGCTCTGGTGGCCGATCACCGTCGCCAGGACCGACAGGGCGATGTCCTCCTCGGCGCAGGAACCGATCCCCGCCTGAACGAGGTCGCCGAACATGAACACCCCGGCGCGCACCTCGGTGACGCCGCCGAGGTCGTCGGCGAAGGTGGCGGTCGGGGTCGACCCCACGCTGACCGCCGGACACGGCAGCCCCGCCGCACGCAGCACCCGGGCGCAGGTGACCGCCGCATCCCGTTCCGCATCCGCCGCCGCCCGCAGGTCGGCAGGATCGTGGAGGGCATAGCTCCCCCCGGCATGGGTCAGCACGCCCCGCAGCTCCGCCGCACCGCCATCGAGGATGCGGCCGATGGCGATAAGAAGCTCCGCATCCTCCGGCGCCACACCCGAGCGGTGGCCGTCGGAATCGATCTCGATGAAGGCGGGCACCGCCTGGCCGTGCGCCGCCGACCAGGCGGACAGCGCCTCCGCCTGCTCGACGCTGTCGAGGATTACCGCCATGTCCGCGCCATGGGTGGAGCGGATCGCCCCCAGTGGATCGAGTTTCTCTGGCACGATACCGACGGCATAGATGAGATCGCGCACGCCATTGGCGGCGAAGTACTCCGCCTCCCGCAGGGTGGAGACGGTGCCAGGGCCTGCGGCGGAGTCCATGACCCGGCGGGCCACCTCGATGCTCTTGGCCGTTTTGAGATGCGGGCGGAAGCTCACGCCGAGCTGCGCGAGATGCGTGCGCATACGCCGGACGTTACGCTCGAAACGCGCCTGATCGAGCAGCAGGCAGGGGGTTTGCAACTGCCGCAGCGGCGGCACGGGGTCGAAGGATACGGAGGTGGACATGCGGTTTCTCCCAAACTGACCCGGAAAACATGCCACGCTCCATCCGTTAAGTGCTATTAACGAAATTGAACTTCTCTATTAAGGCAAACTTAATGATAGAGGCTGACGACCTGCGATTCTTCGCCGCCATCGCCGCCGCCCCCTCCCTCGCCGCGGCAGCCCGGGCGCTCGACGTCTCGCCGCCCGCCGTGACGCAGCGCCTGCGCAGCCTCGAGGCGCGCCTCGGGGTCAAGCTGGTCGACCGCGGTGGCCGCCGCCTCGCCCTGACCGGCGAAGGCGAACTCCTCGCCAAACGCGGCCGGGACATCGTCGGCGCCCTGGACGCCCTCAACGACACCCTGCTGGAACGCCGCGGCGAGGTCGCCGGTGACCTGCGCATCGTCGCACCGTTCGGCTTCGGCCGCCGCTTCGTGGCGCCCCTCGCCGCGCAGTTCCGGGAGGCCCACCCCCGCCTACGCCTCGACCTCACCCTGGTCGACCGCCTCTCCCATGCGCCGCCCGAAAGCTGGGACATCGCCATCCACATCGGCGCACCGAACGTGGCGGCGCACCTCGCGATGCGCCGCCTCGCACCGAACGCACGCCTCCTCTGCGCCGCCCCGGACTATCTCGCACGGGCGGGCACCCCGGCCCGGCCCGCCGACCTGCGCAACCATGCCTGCATCGCCCTGCGCGAAAACGACGAGGATGTCACCATGTGGCACTTCAGCGCGCGGCAGGCTGGCACGACGGAGAGAATCCGCATCGCGCCCACCCTCTCCACCAACGACGGCGAGGTGGCGAAGGCCTGGGCCGTCGCCGGACAAGGCCTGATCGTCCGCTCGGAATGGGACGTCACCGAGGACCTGGAAAGCGAGCGTCTGGTCCGCATCCTCGGCGACTACGATCTGCCCCCGGCCCCGGTCGTCGCCCTCATGGGAACTGAACGCGCCGCACGTTCCGCCCGCTCTCGCCGTTTCCTCGACGCCCTCGCCGCAAGCCTCCGCACCCCGCCCTGGCGCATCTCTACCGCCTCGCCCCAAACCGCACCGTAGCCCTGCTCCAGGCGCCGACAATGGCGGGAGAGATGTCTGCCGCACTGTTGCGGTGTGAGATCGTGTTGACCAACGACCAGAACGGCGTGCTCCTTTCGGCCCCACCCGGGACTCGTTCCGCCGGAAACCCACGGCAGTCATTCAAGCCCATCGGTATTTACGCAGGAAGGGCCATCCACGACGCGCGGACTTTCAGATGCCCTCATCCCAGTAGGGATGAGGGCCAAAGAACTCGGCCATGAAGTCGATGAAGCTGCGCACCTTCGGCAGCAGGAACTGGCGGTGGGGATAGACCGCATAGGCCCAGAACGTGTCCGTTTCCCATTCTGAAAAGAGTCGCACCAAACGCCCGCTACGCAGGGCCTCATGCGTCAGGAAGGTGGGCTGATAGACGATACCCAGCCCTCCGGCGGCGGCATTGCAGAGGATGTTGCCGTTGTTCCCGTGGAAGGCCCCCTGGACTCTCACGGTGCTGGCCACGCCGTCGCGCCGGAAGCGCCATTCCCCCGCCACATCCGAATCCGAAAAGATCAGACATTCGTGCCCCGCGAGGTCCGCCGGAGTGGCCGGGGTGCCGCATCGACGCAGATAATCCGGTGAGGCGCAGACCACGAACCGGATCGGCGTCAACCGCCGTGCTATCAGTCCAGGGGTGAGGTCGTCGGCGACGCGGAGCGCAAGATCGAAGCCCTCGTCGACAATATTGACCACACGTTCACAGAGGATGGTTTCGACCCTGACATCCGGATAGCGCTGCAAATACGTGCTGATGGCCTCCCCCAACTGGGTGCCGCCGAAGGCTACCGAGCAGCTGATGCGGAGCGTTCCGCGTGGTTTCGAGGCGTCGCTGGCGGCAGCCTGCTCGGTTTCGGCGACCAGAGCAAGGATCTGCATCGCCTTTTGGTAGTATGTGTTGCCCGCTTCCGTCATCGAAAAGTGCCGGGTGGTGCGGTTGATCAGACGGACGCCCAGGTTTTCCTCGACCTGGGTGACGTATCGCGAGGTCATTCCTCGCGACATGCCTAGCAGATCGGCGGCCTTGGCGAAGCTTTTCAGCTCTGCGACCTTGGTGAATACCAGCATTCCCTTCAAGACGTCGGCTGCCATCGACGTATCTCCTCCGATTTTGGACCGCTCGGGGATTTCCTCGCGGGCAGCAAGGGCGTGTCGAAACGCAATCGCTGCACCATTATTGATGCATAATTGTAAATTATGAAGTCCAAAATTTGGTGTTTATATTTTCTCATGCAACTGATGGAATGTCGCTTCGCAACGAAACGCATGTCGGCGCGGCGGTTCGCCCCCTCCGACGGAGATGAAGACACCATGGTTGAGCAATTGCTGGATTACACGGGCAAGGTCGCCCTCGTGACGGGAGGCAGCACCGGAATCGGTAGGGCCGCGGCCCTGGCGTTCGCGCGTCAGGGCGCGAAGGTCGCGATCGGCAACCCCAGCGACGCCGGACAGAAAACCGCGGACGAGATCCTCGGCCTCGGCGGAGAGGCGTTCTTCCTGAAGACCGACGTATCGCGCGCCGAATCCGTCGAAGCGCTGGTGAACGCCACCCTCGACACCTTCGGCGGCCTGGACTGCGCCTTCAACAACGCCGGCGTTCTTCCGCCCACCGTGTCCCTTGCGGATGTCGACGACGCGGATTTCGACCGCGTTATCGGCGTCGACCTCAAGGGGGTGTTTCTCTGCATGAAGTACGAGATCCGCCACATGCTCAAGGTCGGCGGCGGCGCCATCGTCAACACCGCCTCGGTGGCCGGCGTGATCGCCGATCCCGGCATGGCCGCCTACGTCGCGGCCAAACACGGCGTCGTCGGCCTCACCAAGGCGGCGGCCCTCGATTACGCCACGCAGGGAATCCGCGTGAACGCGGTCGCCCCCGGTATCGTGCGGACACCGATGATCGAACGCTGGCTCCGCGACGAGGCGTTCGCCGCCAATCTTCTGGCCGGCAGCCCGATGCACCGCGCCGCAGACCCGGAGGAGATCGCAGGAACCGTGCTGTTCCTCTGCTCGTCGATGGCCAGCTTCACCACCGGGCAGGTCTACCTCGCCGACGGCGGACAAACCGCCCATTGAGGCTTCCCCACGGATCATCGGATCCAAAGACATACCGTAGGAGCAAGTTCATCATGTCGAATGCGAACGGTCATCACCACCACCACGCGCACCCCAACGGCGTGTGCGACTGCATTCCCTCGTGGTATGTCGACAATCTCGGCCAGATCGGCCTCCCGTACAGCAAGATCGAGGACTACGAGGCGCCGCCCGAAGACTCGTACGGCAGCCTGTTCCTGCCCGACCGGATCAAGAACGGCTACCATGTCAAGGAACTGCAGGACGGCGTGTACTGGGTTTCGGGCGGTTGGTACGACTGCATGTTCGTGCGCACCGGCAACGGCGTGATCGTCGTCGACGCGCCGCCCTCGCTGGGCGAACGCCTGCTCGACGCGATCGCCAGCGTGACCGACGAACCCGTCACCCACATGGTCTACAGTCACTGGCACGCCGACCACGTCGGTGCCGCCGCGATGTTCGGACCGAAGATCACGCGCGTCGCCCACGAGAAAACCCGCGAACTGCTCACGCGCTTTCCGGATGCGGATCGTCCGGTGCCGACGGAAACCTTCTCCAAGGACGCCACGCTGGATGTGAACGGCGTCAAGCTGGAACTGTCCTACAAGGGCCAGAATCACAGCGAAGGCAACATCTTCATCTACGCGCCGAAGCAGAAGGTTCTCGCGGCCATCGACATCCTCGCCCCCGGCTGGGTGGCCTTCAAGGACTGCGATTCCTCGGAAAACATCAGCGGCTGGATCGAGGCGCACGACCAGATCCTCGAATACGATTTCGACGCCATCGTCTGTGGCCACGTCTCGCGGTACGGCACCCGCGAGGACGTGCTCACCGCGCGCGAATACACCCAGGACGTGGTTCGCTTCTCCCGCGAGGCGCTGCACACCGTGGAACTGGAGCACTTCGTCAAGGATCTGGGCGACGGCCCCTACAAGGGCGCGTTCCGCGCCGCCGAGGAAAACTTCTTCTCCGCGCTCACCAACTTCGTGACCAAGAAGGTGCTTGAAGTCACCACTTCCAACGGCAAGCGCTGGGCCGAACGCCTCAACGGCGCCGACGTGATGACCAAGAACAACGCCTACACCATGCTTCAGAAGATCCGCCTGGAGCAGTCGCACAACGGCTACATGCGGCGCGACGGGGCTCCGGAGGGATTTTTCTTGTAAACCGCCGGATCGGAGGAAGATTCCAGCATGAAAGCGTTACGCTTCAGCGAATACGGCTCGCCCGAGGTACTCCGCGTCACGGAGATGGAAACGCCGACCCCCGGCCCCGGCGAGGTTCTCGTCCGGGTCGCCGCGGCGGCAATCAACCCGAGCGACGTGAAGAACGTCGCCGGGTTGTTCTCCGCAGCACTTCCCCGCACCCCCGGACGCGACTTCGCCGGAACCGTGGTATCCGACGGAGCCTGGCTGGGCCGCGAGGTGTGGGGAAGCGGCGCCGGGTTCGGCGTCGTCCGCGACGGTGCCCAGGGCGAATATCTCTGTCTGCCCGCCAAATGGCTTTCCGCCAAACCGTCCAATCTTTCGATGGCGGAAGCCGCCACGGTCGGCGTGCCCTACGTCACGGCATGGACCGCGCTCGTCCGCGCCGGGAACCTCGGCCCCGGCGAAACCGTGCTGATCGTGGGTGGCAGCGGCGCCGTCGGACGCGCCGCGATTCAGATCGCCCGCTGGAAAGGCGCCCGCACGATCGGTGTGGGAAGATCGGACCGCCCTTCGGAAGCCGATCTTTATATCAATGCGAGCCATCGGGACTTGCCGTCGACGATTGCCGAAGCGACCGGAGGACGGGGAGCCGACATGGTTCTCGATGCGGTCGGCGGGCCGATGTTCGAACCCGCATTGAAGACGTTGCGGCAGGGAGGGCGGCAAATCGCCATTACCAGCGCGGGCGCCCAGCGCGTAGAGTTCGACCTGATGGACTTCTACCATCGTCAGCTTCGTCTGATCGGGGTGGACACCATGAAGCTGACGGGCGACGAAATTGCCGCGATTCTCGACGAACTTCGCCCCGGGTTCGAAACCGGCGCGCTGAAGGCATCTCCATACGCCCTGTCGTCCTTGGCCTCGGCGGCGGCGGCCTACGTCGATGTAAGTTCAGGAAAATCCGTGCAGAAGCAGGTCATCGGTTTAGAGTGACGCCGTAGCCTCCGGATGAACGATGAACGCGCGCGAACCTACCGCACGCTCACGCGCCGAAGATCAAGCCGCTCCAACACAGGAAAACCAGACATGAAAACCATCAACCTTCTCGGCATCGCCGGAAGCCTGCGCAAGGCGTCAACCAACCGCGGATTGTTGCGCGCGGCCCAGGCCGCCCTGCCGGAAGGCGTCCGAATGGAGATCGCCGACCTGACGGACATCCCCTTCTTCAACCAGGATATCGCTGCCAAACCGGCCGCTGTGCAGCGAGTGCTCGGCCAGATGGGACAGGCCGACGCATTCGTTTTCGGATGCACCGAATACAACTACTCGATGGCGCCGGCATTGAAGAACATTCTCGATTGGGCGTCACGCGAACCCGACAACGCCGTGCTGGCGGGCAAATCCGCCGCCCTCATGGGTGCCGGCGGCGGCATGGGAACTTCACGCGCGCAATATCATCTTCGGCAAGTCTGCGTCGTTCTCGGCTTGCAGCCGCTGAACGCGCCGGAAGTATTCGCTAGCGCTTTTTCCGGAGCCTTCGACCAGGACGGCAATCTGACCGA
>QKGW01000567.1 GCA_003250275.1 Alphaproteobacteria bacterium | reverse complement strand
GGCGACGGTTTCGTCGGCGGGCGGCGGTTCGACGGTGAGGGTGGTGCCGTCGGAGGAGACGCCGGTGACGGTGTAGAAGCGGTCGTTCGCGGTGCTGCCGCCGATCTGGATCATCATCCCGGCTTCGACGTTGGCGAATGAGCCGGGGTTGGTGGCGGCGATGGTGCCGTTGGCGGCGCTCATCGTCACCGAGCCGATGCCGGCGCTGTCGAAGTGCTGGAGGTTGAACGCGTCGGCGTTGCCCGCGACGATCGTGCCGCTCGCGTCGAAGGTGAGGGCGCCGGTGTCGGCGGCGGTCACCTGGGTGTTGTTCATGTGCGCGAAGCGGCTCTCCGGTGCGGTCACGGTGTCGCCGTCGTAAACCGCCTGGAACGCCTGGAGCGAATCGTAGGGGATCTGCACCGGCACGGTGTCGGCCTTGCCGCCCGAGAAGAGGTACTGGCCGTCGAGCTTGATGTCGAAGTAGTCCTCGATGTCCTTCATCACCGCGAAGGCGCGTTCCTGCAGGTCGCTGAAGTTGTCGATGTCCTCGTCGTCCATCTCGCCGAGGTCGCGGCTGAGGAACGAGCTGAGGTCGTCGCGGAACTGGATCAGCGAGGAGCGCGCGCCGTCGACCGAGGTGCTCATCGCCGCGAGCCGGGTGTTGGCGACGGTGTTGGTGGTGATGAACGCCTGAGTGCGCGAGGCCTGGGTCTCGAAGTTGATCAGGCGCGACGATCCGGCGGCGATGCCGCTGTAGGTCTGCGACGCCTTCTTGGTCGAGAGCTGAGTCTGCAGGTCGTAGATGTTGCTCTGCGTCGCCATCAGGCGCGACGCCATCAGGTTGTGGCCGGCGAGCGTGGGAACCCGGGTCATCGTGGCTCTCCTTTATCCTCAGGTCTTGATGTTGTTGAGGACGTCGAACAGTTGCTGGTTGGTGGTGATCACCCGCGCGGCGGCCGAGTAGGCCTGCTGGTAGATGATCAACTGGGTCAGTTCCTCGTCGAGATTGACGCCGCTGATCTGCCCCTGCTTGAGGTTGAGCGAGTCCACCAGGGTCTGCTGCGTCGCGGCCTGGCTTTCGGCGCGCGCGGCCTCCGAGGAGTTCTGCGACAGGATCGAGGCGGCGTATTCGCTGAAGGTCTGGTTGCCGGCGGCGATCTTGCCCGACGCGCCGAAGGCGACCTGGGCATCGAACACCGCCGCCATCGCGTTGGCGATCGAGTTGTCGCCGACGCCGAGGGTGTACTGGCCGGTATCGGCGTTGCGCTGGGTCACCCCCGAGGCGAGCAGCGAGGGGTTGGCGGAAAGATCGCTGCGCACGCCGAGCGCCGCGGCGGTGCCGGAGTTGGACGCCTCGACCCCGAGGCGCGAAAGCACGCCCGCCGAGGTGGTCTCGGTGACGACCATCTCCGCGCCGTCGTTCTGGAGGATGCGCAGGCGCACGCCCGCGCCCTCGTTGACCACCGCGGCGGAGATGTTGGCGGCGGCGAGGTCGGGGTCGGCGTTGATCTTCGCCGCGATCGACTGGATGGTGTCCTGCGGGCCGATGCTGATCCGCGCGATGTCGGTGTCTCCGGCGACGCCGAACTGCATCTCCGAGGTCGTCGAGGCCTTCCAGCCGGTCGAGACGATCTTCGAATCGTAGAGGTAGTCGCTCCGGCTATCGACGTAGAAGTCGTTGAGCCCGAAGAAGTTGGAGAAGCCCTTCACCGTCTGGTCGGAGAGGCCGTCGCCGTTGGCGTCGAACTGCACCGAGATGTCGGAGGCGGCGTGGGTGACGTCCTCGTCGCGCATCGCGAAGCCGACCGTCTCGGTCGAGGGAATGTCGATGGCGACGTGCCCGTCCGCGTCGACCGACGCCCAGCTCACCGAACCGCCCGCGTAGCCGCTGAAGAAGTTGTTGAGCGCGGCGACGACGTCGTTCACCGAGCCGCTATCGGTCGGGGTGCCGCCGTTGAGCAGGGTGAGCTGGTCCTTGATCGTCGACTGCGCCGCCTGGGTGCCGTCGGCGTTGTAGAGGACGAGGGCGACGTCGCCGGTGCCGAGGGTGATCGTCTGGTTCGCCGGGTCGATGAAGGTGCGGCTGCCGGAGAAGCTCTGCGCCAGCTCGGGATACGGCGTGCCGCGGTTGTGCGCCGCGTTGAGCTCGTCCTTCATCTGCGCCGCGAGTTCGTCGATCTCGGACTGCATCGCGGTCAGCGTGGTGTCGCGCATCTCGACGTAGGCGGCGATCGAGCCGGACTTGAAGTCCTTGGTGATGTCGATGCCGTTGGCGGTGATGCCGTTGAAGTTGCCGCCCTCGTAGGTGAGCCCGGCGTCGGTCTTGGTCACCGCCTGATGGGTGAGGGTGACCGGGTTCTTGTCGAGCAGGCTCGCACCCGAGGTGGTGAGGATGATCACCTCGCCGGAATCGCGCTTGAAGTAGCTGAAGTCGATGTAGCCCGCGAGATCGGTGAGCGCCTGGTCGCGCTGGTCCTCGAGGTCGCCGGTGTCCTGGAAGGTGTTCTGCGAGCGGACGATCTGGGCGTTGAGGGTGTCGATCCGCTCGAGCAGGTCGTTGACGCTCTGCACGTCGGATTCGATCGAGCGGTCGGCCTCGAGGCGCAGGTCCTGCACCGCGCTCGTCATCCGCGCGAGCTGGTCGGCGACGTCCTCGGCGGACCGCACCACGTTCGACGCCTGGGTGAGGCTGCTGACGTCGAGCCCGAGGGTCTCGAACTGCTCGGCGAGGTTGGCGATGGTGTGCGAGATCGAGCTGTTGTCCGCGGGCGTGCCGAAGGTGTCCTGGATGCGCGCGTAGTAGTTGGTCTTGACCGTGTAGTCGCCCGCGATCGCGGCGGCGCGGCGGATGTCGCGCATCAGGCTCTCGTCGACGGTGCGTTCGAGGCCCTTGGCGCGCACGCCGACGCCCTTGCCCGCGAGGATCTGGCTCTCCTGGACGAAGACCTTGCGGGTGTAGCCCCTGGTGTTGACGTTCGAGATGTTGCGCGAGACCGAATCCAGGCCCTGTTGGGCGGTGGACAGGCCGGACATCGCGGCGCCGAGGGCGAGAGTGATCGACATGGAGACCTCGCGGAAGCGGGGTTGAAACCTGACTTAGAGTTCGCGGTTGAAGCTCACCGCGAGCGGCCGGCCATCGGCCGAGATGCCCTTGAGCGCGCCCGAGCGGCCATACACCGCGCCGCGCTCGGAGGCCTGCTTGACGCCGTCGACCATCGCCGACATCACGCGGTTGGCGGCGTCGATGTTGGCTTCGAGCAGCAGTTCGTTGCGCTTGCACTCGCGGTCGAGGCGTTCGCCCAGGGTGCGCATTTCGGCGCGTTCCTCGGGGTCGAGCGCCTGGAGGATCGCGGGCGCGTCGGCGATCGCCTGCATCTGGTTGCGGTAGTTGCGCGTCAGCGTCCACTTGTTGGCCGAGAGCGCCTTCACCGTGTCGATCTTGTGCCCGGAGAGCGCGGCGTTCTCCGCCTCGATCAGATTGGCGAGGTTGGTCATCACCAGCTTGAGGTCGTCGATGCTGCGGCGTTCGCGCGGCTTGAGTTCGATGGGGTCTGCGGTCATGGGTGCTTCTCCTGCGCGGCGAGCAGAGTGCGGGTCACATGGTCGGCGATGCCGATGCCGCCGTGCTTGGCGACCTGCTTGCCGTATTCGTCGACCATCAGGGAACGGTACATGTTCTCGGCGTTGCCGCCGCCGAACACCGGATCGGAGTCGAGGCCCTCGAACATGTATTGGAACATCTGGCTGAGGAACATCGCCTCGAACTTCTCGCCCGCGGCTTCGGCCTCGGCCTTGGTCGCCGTCTTCGCGACGCGCGACGCCGCCGGCTGCGCGCGGGTGACCGCGTCGGTCCGGGCGTCGAACATCGCGAGCGGCGAGGCGTCCATTACATCACCTCGATTTCGGCGTTGAGCGCGCCCGCGGCCTTGATCGCCTGGAGGATGCCGATCATGTCGCGCGGGCCGACACCGAGGGCGTTGAGGCCGTCGACGAGTTCCTGCAGCGACACACCCTCGTTGACGATTGCGAGGCGCTTGTCGGCGTTCTCGTCGACCTGGATGTCGGTGCGCGGCACCACCGTGGTCGTGCCGGTGGCGGAGAACGGCGCGGGCTGCGAGACCTGCGGCGTCTCGGTGACGCGGATGGTGAGGTTGCCCTGGGCGATCGCCACCTCGCTGATGCGCACGTTGGCGCCGATGACGATGATGCCGGACTTCTCGTCGATCACCACGCGGGCGAGCTGGTCGGGCTCGACGCGGAGCTGCTCGACGTCGGTGATCAGGTCGACCACCGAACCGGCGTAGCTCGCGGGCACCGCGATCTGCACCGTCGACGGGTCGAGCGGGTTGGCGACGCGGGTGCCGAGGTAGGCGTTGACCGCCTGGCTGATCCGCCGCGCGGTGGTGAAATCGGGGTTGCGCAGCGACAGCTTGATGTCGCGCAGCGAATTCAGCGAGAACGGGATTTCGCGTTCGACGATCGCACCGTTGGCGATCCGGCCCGAGGTCGGCACGCCCTTGGTGACGCTCTGCCCCTGGCCGGTGGCGGAGAAGCCGCCGATCGCGACCTGGCCCTGGCTCACCGCGTAGACCTCGCCGTCGGCGCCGACCAGCGGCGTCACCAGGAGGGTGCCGCCCTGCAGGCTGGTGGCCTTGCCCATCGCCGAAACGGTGACGTCGATGCGGGTGCCCTGGCGCGAGAACGCGGGCAGGGTAGCGGTGACCATCACCGCCGCGATGTTCTTGGTGTCGAGCTTGCCGTCGCGGGTGTTGACGCCGAGGCGTTCGAGCATCGCGATCAGGCTTTCCTTGGTGAAGGTGATGTCGTCGGTCTTGTCGCCGGTGCCGTTGAGGCCGACGACCAGGCCGTAGCCAATCAGCACGTTGTCGCGCACGCCCTCGACCTCGGCGATGTCCTTGATCCGCGACGAGGCGAACGCGGGCTGTCCGGCCACGAGAAGGCCGAGCGCGAGCGCCGCGAAACCGCGAAGGAGGTTGAGGCGTTTGAATACCGATGCCATGGCTACGATCCCTGCATATCACCTGGAGGCCCCCGAAGAGACCATCCCGGCCTTTCCTTGCGAACCCCGTGCCAGGGTCTGTTTCGTTCTATTTCAAGGAATTGTCGGTTGATTTCGGGGGTGCGGGGAGGCAAAAAGCCGCGGGTGCCCCGGCAACATTTGCCGGATTCCTGCAGGGCGGCAAAATTTGCCCATTTGGCCCGCCGCGGCTTGGTTGTAGACTCGGGTGTCACAGGACGAAGGATCACGCATGAAGGTCGGTTCCACGGGTTCCACCTCCGGCCCCCAGCGGGTGCGCAAGAGCGATGCGAAGCAACGCGTCGAGGGTGCCGGATTCGCCGAATACCTCGGCGGCGTCGAAGGCGCCGAAGGGGCCCAGGCGGTCGAAGGCGCGGTCTCGCTCTCCGGAGTCGAGGCGATTCTCGCGGCCCAGTCGGTCGATCCCGACGCCGGGTCGAAGGCGCGCGCGCGGATGGCGCAGCGCGGCGAGGAACTCCTCGACCGCCTCGAGGGCGTGCGCATCGGTCTCCTCACCGGCGCGGTGCCGAAGCAGGACCTCGCCGATCTCGCGCGTATGGTGCGCTCCAAACGGGAAGCGGGCATCGACCCGCGTTTGGGCGCGCTGCTCGACGAGATCGAATTGCGCGCCGAGGTGGAGCTTGCCAAGCTCACCCGCGGAATCTCCGGTTGAGGCGCTGCGACGCGCGCGTTTCCAAATCCGCACGGAAAGTGTTGCTCAAAAACATACTCGTCCCTATATTGCGACGCGCGATTATTAGGGCCGGCGGCGCGTCCGCCACGGGGGGTAGTTTCGGACCTGGGGAGGATGAGGCAGGGATGACCGTGATGTTGTCGCCGGATTACCGGCCGTCCGAGGACGAAGAATTCATGAACGAGCGGATGGTCGAGTATTTTCGCCGGAAGCTGCTCGATTGGCGTTCCGACCTCCTGCGTGAGTCGGAGGAGACGCTCGATCATCTGCGCGAAGGACCGGTGAACGAGGCGGACATCGCCGACCGGGCCTCCTCGGAGACCGACCGTGCGCTCGAACTCCGCACCCGCGACCGCGCGCGCAAGCTGAT
>QKGW01000261.1 GCA_003250275.1 Alphaproteobacteria bacterium | reverse complement strand
TGGAAATGCTGATCGCCTACCTCGCCCAGGTCGCGCGCCCCGAGGTCAAGCTCGACCGCATCGCCGAGCGCATCGACGCGGTGGTCGACGACATCGTCAACAAGCAGGTCGGCCGCTACTACCGTGGCGCGGGCGAGGACGAGGTCAAGCGCAAGACCGAGGCGGCGGCGCGCGTCGTCGCCGCGCTCAAGCCTCGCGCCCATCTGCTCGGCGAACTGATCGCGATGATGCAACCGGGCACCGAGCACGTGCGCGCGCTCTACCTTCGCAACGAGGCGGAGGCGGTGGAGGACGCCGCCGACCTGCCGATCGGCGGCGGCTTCATCAGCCTCGATCTCGAAGCGCCGACCGGCGGCTTCGACACCACGCCGGTCTCCGCCGGAGCTGCGCCGTTCGCGAAACTTCTGCTTTCCGATTGGCAGCGCCAGTTGCGCGACCTGCCGGATTCCACCGACGTGCACCGCTTCTTCAGCCTGCCGAAGGACATCCTCCACATCGTCGTCTCGGAGATCGTCACCGGCGCGGCGCGCAACCACGTCGAGCGCGATCTCGTCGCCGTGCTTTCCGAGGCCGAGGAGCGGGCGGGTACGACGCGCGCCCGCCTCGCCGATCAGCAGGCGCTGGTGGCGCTTTCGGTGATCGCCGAATACGTCGATACCCTGGGCTTCCTCGACGTGCCGGAGGAGAAGCGGCCGATGTCGAGCGCGATCGCCGACCACCGGCTGTTCGCGCCGCCGCCCGCGCGCGTCAACGGCACGCCGAAAATCTCCGAACGGCCGCTCAACTACCCGGCGATCCGGATTTTCGACTGGCTCGACGCCTTCACCGCCACCGCCATCGGCAACGCCGGGCACGCGGAAGGCGCCGAGATCACCCCCGAGCAGAACCTCCGCCTCGGCGCGATCCTCAAGGGCATCGCGGACGCGGACCAGCAGGAGGCGCGCTGACATGGCCCTGCGCATGGAACTCGTCGCCGACCCGGCACGCGGCCCGGGCTACGGCATCCTCCGCGTTCTCGGAATGCCGCCGATCTCCGGGCGGCTGTCGATCTTCGTGCAACGCAACCAGGGCGCCGAACCCTACCTCGGCACCGAGGGGCGCTGGGTGACGCAGCCGGTGCTGCACGTGATCGGCGCGCCCGAGATGCAGGCGACCGGCGGCGCGACGATCGCGCTCGGCCCCGATCTCGTCGACCCGATCGCGATCTTGCCGCCCAACTGCATGGTGCTGATCGGCATCGAGGCGGGCGGCGCGAAGGCGCAGGGGCGCGTCGCGGTGCGCGGGCTGCTGCCCTCGGCGGCGGCGGGCGAGGGGGTGGCCGAGGGCGTCGCCGTGGTCCATCACGACGATCCGGTCGAGGTCGTCGATCCCGAGCCGGAACCGCCGATGCCGGAGCCGCTCACCGCGCAGCCCGATTTCGTCCCGCTCGAACCGCTGGTCTCCGACCCCAGCCACCTGATCGACGAACCGAAGAAGAAGGCGTCGCCCGGCGTGATCGCGCTCGGTGCGGTGCTGGTGCTGATCCTGCTCGCGGGCGGGTGGTACTTCTCCGGCCTGCCGCCGTT
>QKGW01000273.1 GCA_003250275.1 Alphaproteobacteria bacterium | reverse complement strand
AGCGGACGCTGGACGCAGAAGGCGAATTCCGCCAAAACCTGATTCTAAGGACGCAGAGCGGTCCGCCAAGAGGCCGCCCGCGTTCCAGCCCCCAAGAACCGTGGGCGAGAGGGATCAGGAAGAGGATGCGCCCCCTATGTCGAGCCGTCGCGCGACATTCGAGGTGCAGGTTCTCGTCGCCAAGAACTGGACGGTGAAGAACCTGTACGACGAGGAGGAGGCCGCCACGCAGGCGGCCGAACAAGAACTCAAGTCCGGCCGGATCGACGGCGTGCGGATTCTGCGGTTGTGGAAACGCGCGGACGGCGAACACGCGGAAAAGCTGGTGTTCGAGAAGATCGGCGCGGCCAAGCCGCTGCGCGACGTCCGCATCGTGCCGGTCGACACCGCCCAGCCGTTCTGCCGCGAGGAGGCGGACTACCTCGCGCCCGCGAGCCTCGCGCTGATCGCGCGGGTGTTCCGCAAGTACCTCGACGAGACCTGCCTCACCCCCACCGAAGTGCTTCACGTCTGGCGCGAGTACAAGCGCGTCTGGGATACCGAATCGATCGTCATGGCGGGCGTGGACCGCATCGCTCTGGTGCAGACGCGCGGCACCGAGACGACGCCCAAGACCCGCGGCGAGGAGATCTATCGCGCGATCGAGGGCATCGGTGCGCGCGCCCGCCGCGCCGACCGCCGCCGCAGCCTGCCGCGCCGGATTGAGGGCGGGTTCGGCCCGTTGCTGCGCGCTGAGTGGGCGCGCGACCCGTTCGACGGCGGCTTCTCCGCCACCGTCGCCCTCGCGCGCGATCTCTCCGAACACCGTTCCTGGCTCGGCAAGCTCGACCGCCTCGGCGAACTGATCGCCGCCGAGACCGACGCGGAGGCCCTCGGTATCCTCGATTCCGTCGCCGCCCAGGTGTTCATGAGCCGCGACGTTCTGGTCGACGCCCTCGGCCCCAAGCCCAACCTCGCCGCCGCGCTCGAAGCGCTGGTGCCGGTACTGGCGGACGGCGCGCCGGCGTTCGACGCGGCGATGCCGCGGCGCGCGGTGTTCGCCGAAGGGCTGATCGCCGGGCGTCTGCCGCACCTCCGCGCCGAGCTTGCCGACCGCTTCGTCAAGGCGCTCGGCGGCGGCGACAAGCTCTCCCGCCACGACGCGACGCGCGAGGATGCGTGCTACCGCGCGCTCGCCAACCGGCTGGTTTCCGCGAGCGGCGTGCTCGGCGGCGGGGCGGTGGCGCTGGCGCTGCTCGACCGCAGCGGCGCGTTCATCGTCGAGGGCGGCGTCACCGGGCGCAAGCGCGCGCTCGACTGGCTGGTGATGGCGCTCGAAGGCCCGGCGCGGCGGCTCGCCCTGCTGCGCGGCCTCGAAGCGCCGCTCACGCACGAGCCGGAGGTGCGGGTCGCGCTGTTCGAAGCGGTCAAGCGCATCGTCGCGGCGGTCGAGATCGCCGACCTCGCGCCCGGCAGCGCCGATCCGCTCGCGCCGCTCGCCGCCGCCGCCGCGCTCGCGCGCTGGGTCGCCGCGCGCTTCCCCGCCAAGGCGGCGCAGCCGGTGTGCGCGCATCTCGACCGGCTCTCCGCGGCG
>QKGW01000291.1 GCA_003250275.1 Alphaproteobacteria bacterium | reverse complement strand
GCCTGATCGGCGACGACGCCGATCACCGCCTTCTTCGTCACCACGCCCTGAAGCTCGCCCTCCTCGTCGACCACCGGCAGCGGATACTGCGACTGCAGCGCCACCGGCAGCACCTCCTCGAGGGCCTGGCCGACCTGCACCGTCGGCAGTTCGTGCACCAGGTCCTTGAACGACGCGCGGGAAAGACCGGCGCCTTCGAGCTCCGCCTGAGTCACGACGCCGTAGATGCCATCCTCGCCGGTCTGCACGTAGGCGAAGTCGTGCGGGCTGGCGCGCACCTGACGCAACGCCTCGGCAAGGTTCTCGGTGGTGACGCGCAACCGCGGCGGCCGCATCACGTTCTCCGCCGTCAGCACGCGCACGCGGTTGACGTCGCGGACGAACGATTCGACGTAGTCGTCCGCCGGATGCAGCAGGATTTCCGCCGGAGTGCCCACCTGCACGAGCGCGCCGTCCTTGAGGATGGCGATCTTGTCGCCGAGGCGCAGCGCCTCGTCGAGATCGTGGGTGATGAACACGATGGTCTTGTGCAGACGGGCCTGGAGCGCGGTGAGCTGGTCCTGCATGTCCGAACGGATCAACGGATCGAGGGCGCTGAACGCCTCGTCCATCAGCAGCACCTCGGCGTCGGTGCAGAGCGCGCGGGCGAGGCCGACGCGCTGCCGCATCCCGCCCGAAAGCTCGTCGGGCATACTCGCCTCGTAGCCGGCGAGGCCGACCACCTCCAGCCATTCGGCGGCGCGCTCGCGCCGCTCGCGCTTGCCGATGCCCTGGATCTCCAGGCCGTAGGCGACGTTGTCGACCACGGTGCGGTGCGGCAACAGCCCGAAGCTCTGGAACACCATGCTCATCTTCTTGCGCCGGAACTCGATCAGCGCCTTGTGGTCGAAGGTGAGGATGTCCTCGCCGTCGAAGCGGATCTCGCCCGCGGTCGGGTCGATCAGCCGGTTGAGATGACGGATCAGCGTCGACTTACCGGAGCCCGAAAGCCCCATGACGACGAAGATCTGCCCGGCCTCGATGTCGAGGTCGATGCCCTGGAGGCCGACCGAATGGCCGGTCTCGGCGAGAATTTCCGCCTTGCTCTTGCCCTCGGCAAGCAGCGGCAGCGCGGATTCCGGTTTCGGCCCGAAAATCTTCGAGACGTTGCGGACTTCGATCAATGCCATGTGTCCGCCCTCCTCAACCGCGCCGCGCCGAATGCCGCTGCAACCGCAGGCCGATCGCCTGGGTCACGCGGTCGAACACGATCGCCAGCGCGACGATCGCGAGGCCGCCCAGTGCGCCCTGGCCGCTGTCGTTGCGCTGGAGGCCGAGCAGCACGGTCTCGCCGAGGCCGCGCGCGCCGATCATCGACGCGATCACCACCATCGCCAACGCCATCATCATCGTCTGGTTGATGCCCTGCATCACGTTGGGCAGCGCGAGCGGCAGCTGCACGCCGAAGAGCATCTGCATCCGCGTCGCGCCGAACGCGCGGGAGGCTTCCAGCACCTCGGAATCGACGAGGCGGATGCCAAGGTCGGTGAGGCGGATCAGCGGCGGCGCGGCGTAGACCACGGTGGCGAGAATCGCCGGAACCTTGCCGAGGCCGAACAGCATTGCGGCGGGAATGAGATAGACGAAGCTCGGGATCGTCTGCATCAGGTCGAGCAGCGGCAGCACCGCGGCGCGCACCCGGTCGGAGCGCGCCATCAGCACGCCGACCGGCAGGCCGATCACCATCGAGAGGCCGACCGCGACGCTCATGATCGCGATCGTCTGCATCGCCTGCTGCCAGAGGCCGAGCGAACCGATCAGCCACATCCCGGCGGCGACGCCGAGGGTGAGCGCGACGCGGCGCGACGCGGCGTAAGCGATCGCCGCGACCGCGAGCAGCACCACGATCGGCGGCATTCCGCGCAGCCAGCCTTCGAGCACGACCAGAACCGTCAGCATCGCGTTCGAGAAACTCTCGAACGCATCGCCATAGTTAATAACCAAGTCATCGACGGCCCGGTTCACCGCATCGGCGATGACCGGACCGAAATTCATGAAAATATCCATGCACCTATCCGTCGAAAGGATGGGGGCTCCGCGCAGCCGCGGAGCCCCTCCCGAATCTTAGAGCGCGGCTTCGACGCGCTTCGCGACGTCTTCCGGAACCCACTTGGTCCAGACGTCCTTGCGTCCCTCGAGGAACGCCTTGGCGGCGACGTTGGCGGCGTCGGTGCCGCCGGCCTCGCGCATCGTCACCAGCGCCTTCGAAACCATCGCGTTGGAGGTCTGGTACTTGGAGAGGAACGCCTTGATCTTCGGCGCCTTCTTGGCGAACTCGGCGTTCGCCGCGACGTACACCTTCATCAGCGGGAAGGCGCAGGCCTGATCGGGGGTTTTGGCGTTGGCCATCGCGTCCCAGACCTTCTGGTCGTAGGCCGGCTCGTCGAGCATCACGCCGTCGTACATGCCCATCACCCAGGTCGGGCCCCAGTAGTAGTAGAGGATCGGCTTCTTGCGCTTGTAGGCGGCGGCGATCGCCGACGACAGAGCCGCGCCGGTGCCCGGGCGGAAGTTGGTGTAGTCTTTTTCGAGATTGTAGGCGTGGAGCTTCTTGGTGCTCACCACCTCGGCGCCCCAACCGGCGATGCCGTTGTAGAAGCGGCCCTTGTCGGGCTCCTCGGGGTCCTTGAAGATGTCCTTGTACTTCGGCAGGTCCTTCACCGACTTGAGGCCCTTCGCCGGAGCGTTCGGCCCTTCGACGACGTAGCGCGGGACGAACCAGCCCTGCACCGCATCGGGGAAGTTGACGCCGAGCTCGACGGCCTTGCCGTCCTTCACCGCGGCGCCCCAGGCTTCGGGAATGTTGTCGGCCCACATCTCCATGGTGACGTCGATGTCGCCGCGCGCCATGCCGTTGAGCAGCGGAATCGTGCTGCCCGGAATCTCTTCGCTCTTGCAGCCGTAGCCCTTGTCGAGAATGAAACGCACCACCGCGTTGTGGAAGGCGTTCGAATCCCAGTCGAGGCCGGCCAGCACCACCGGGCGGTCGACCTCGCACTTGGGCGCGGCGGCGCTCGCCACTCCCGGCGCGATCGCGGCGATCGCGGCGGTGAGTGCGCAAACGGTTGTCGTGATCTTCATTCGTGCTCTCCTCGATGGAGTCTGTCGTCAAACATCGAGCCCACACCCGAACCCAAGGCGGATTCGTCGCACGGCCCCGACAGCGGAGCACCGAAAAACCCCGGTCGCGCACGCGGGCGACCGGCGACGGGGAAATATTACGCGGGTTCGAAACCAGATTCCAAACCCCGGACCCTATTGGTCTATCAAGGCTAAAACGTGCTCCCCGGCGCGCTTCGCCAATATTTGCGATCTACTCCCCCGAAATCCTGCTTCGCCGCCAGCGACGAACTCAGAATCGATGCATGTGCGCCCCACCGCGTATACGGTGAAGCCCACATAAGATACTATCGCGAGACTGATTTTCCAAGTTTTTTGTCCAGATCACCTTATTCCTGCCATGATTCCAAAGCCGCGCGAGGGGGCTTGAACAACCGCTTCCGCCGGGCTATCCCTTTGGTCCCGCCGGTCGGATTCCCGACCCAACCGTTCTCGGAAGGACCGCCATGACCGCTGTGCTCCGCCCCGTGCCCGGTGACCCGCAGCCTTGCGCCCTCAACGGCGCAGAGGCCGTCGCGGCGCTCGCGGCCCTCGGCAACCCCACCCGCCTACATGCGTTCCGCCTGATCGTCGCGGCGGAGGGGACGGGTGTGAACGTCGGCACGCTTCAGGCGATGCTCGATACCCCCGCGTCCACCCTCAACCACCACCTCAACACCCTCGTGCGCGCCGGCCTCGTCCGCCAGCACCGCCAGGGCCGCGAGATCCTCAACCTCGTGGAAGCGCCGCGCCTCGCCGCGCTGGCGCAGTTCCTCCACGCGCTCGCACCCTCGACTGACCATTTTTTCGGCAACATGCCGCAAGAATGACCGGAACGGACCGCCGCAGCCGCGCCCGACGGAGCTCGAATCTCCGGAACGGCGGAGGACGCGGCGCTCCGGCCCGGTTGGCATGACACGTGCACATCCGCCGCAAAGAAATCCTTCCAAGGCCGCGGGCGTCCCGCACGACGGGAGCGCAAACGCGGCCTTCGGCCTGAAACGATCCCGGCGCACGCAAACCCGGAAAGCTGAATTCCATGAAGAAAATCGAAGCGATCATCAAACCCTTCAAACTCGACGAAGTGAAAGAGGCGCTGAACGACATCGGGCTTCAGGGCATGACCGTGATCGAGGCCAAGGGCTTCGGCCGTCAGAAAGGTCACACGGAGTTGTACCGGGGCGCCGAATACGTTGTCGACTTTCTGCCAAAGGTGAAGGTCGAGCTCGTGGTCGAGGACGGCCAGGTCGAGCGCGCGGTGGAGGCGATCCAGTCCGCAGCGCAGACCGGCCGCATCGGCGACGGAAAAATCTTCATTTCCTCGGTCGAGGAAGTGATCCGTATCCGGACCGGCGAGACCGGCGCGGAGGCGATTTAAAGACGCTTGCATCCGCCCGGAATTTGCGGGCTTATGACAAGAATTCGGGCCTTGGAAAGACGCGGCGTACCACCCGCCAAGGAACCCGCAGGCAGGGGGAACGCCGCACCATCCGATTATAAGCGTAACGGCACTTCACGAGGGAAGCATCATGTCCGTTGAAAACGTCCTGAAGATGATCCAGGAAAACGACGTTCAGTACGTCGATTTCCGCTTCACCGACCCGCGCGGCAAGTGGCAGCACACCGCTCAGCACGTCTCCACCGTCGATGAAGACATGCTGAACGAAGGCATCATGTTCGATGGTTCGTCGATTGCCGGCTGGAAGGCCATCAACGAGTCCGACATGACCCTGATGCCCGACTGCTCGACCGCGGTCATGGATCCGTTCACCGCCCAGCCGCAGCTGATCCTGTTCTGCGACGTGCTCGAGCCGTCGTCGGGCCAGCCGTACAGCCGCGATCCGCGCTCGGTCGCGAAGAAGGGCCTCGCCTACCTGCAGTCGACCGGCATCGCCGACACCTGCTTCTTCGGCCCGGAAGCCGAGTTCTTCGTCTTCGACGACGTTCGCTTCGACGTGAAGATGAACAAGGTCGGCTACGAGATCGACGCCATGGAAGGCGCCTACAACACCGGCACCGTGTACGAGGAAGGCAACACCGGCCACCGTCCGCGCGTGAAGGGCGGCTACTTCCCGGTTCCGCCGGTGGACTCGGGCACCGACATGCGCGCCGAGATGCTCACCGTCATGGGTGAGATGGGCCTGCCGATCGAGAAGCATCACCACGAAGTGGCGACCGGCCAGCACGAGCTCGGCTGCAAGTTCAACAAGCTCCTGACCGCCGCCGACCAGATGCAGATCTACAAGTGGGTCGTGCACATGGTCGCCCACTCCTACGGCAAGACCGCGACCTTCATGCCGAAGCCGATCATCGGCGACAACGGTTCGGGTATGCACTGCCACCAGTCGCTGTGGAAGGACGGCAAGCCGCTCTTCGCCGGCTCGGGCTACGCGGACCTCTCCGAGAGCGCGCTCTACTACATCGGCGGCATCATGAAGCACGCGAAGGCGCTCAACGCCTTCACCAACCCGTCGACCAACTCCTACAAGCGCCTGATCCCGGGCTTCGAGGCTCCGGTGCTGCTCGCCTACTCGGCGCGCAACCGCTCCGCTTCCTGCCGTATCCCGTATGCGACCAGCCCGAAGGCGAAGCGCATCGAGATCCGCTTCCCGGACCCGATGGCGAACCCCTACCTCGCCTTCACCGCGATGATGATGGCGGGCCTCGACGGCATCCAGAACAAGATCCACCCCGGCGATCCGATGGACAAGGACCTCTACGACCTGCCGCCGGAAGAGCTCAAGGGCATCCCGACCGTTTGCGGTTCGCTGCGTGAAGCGCTGCTCTCGCTCGAAGCCGACAACGACTTCCTCACCAAGGGCGACGTGTTCACGAAGGACCTCATCGAGGGCTACATCGCCCTGCGTTGGGAAGAAGTGTACAAGTTCGAACACACCCCGCACCCGGTCGAGTACGACATGTACTACTCCGCTTGATCGAAGCGGCAGAAACCCGAACGGAAACCCCCGCCAGGAAACTGGCGGGGGTTTT
>QKGW01000104.1 GCA_003250275.1 Alphaproteobacteria bacterium | reverse complement strand
CCCGAACTCCGCCGCATCTTCAAGCTGCGGACGTACCGCTACTATCTTCTCGCGCCGGGGCTTCAGGATCCGGCGCGGTTTCTCGCCTTCGTCGGCGAACGACTCGACGTCGCCGGGCTCACGCTCGAAGGCGCGGGCGTTCCGGCGGGGTGGATCGGCACCGCCGCCGAGCCGCGGATGCGCGCGGTGTTCTGGCGGCGCTGATTACCGCCCTGGTCCCGGCTGTCCGATCGGCGCGCCCGGACCGCCGCCGGGCCCTCCGCCCGGCTCGCACGGGCCCGGACCGGGTCCCCACGGACCGCAACATCCGGCAAGCACTGTCGCCAGCAGGGCGAAGCACGCGAATTTCAGGCGCACGGCAGGTCTCCTTCGGTTTCGGGGTTGGGCGCGGCGTGCGCCCGTCTGCGATGAACGGAGGAGCGGGGGAAAAGCTGGCGGCGGTGCGAACGAAAACGGGGCCAGCCGTTTCCGGCTGACCCCGTTTTGCGTTTTCTCGTCCCATGGTCGGAGTGAGAGGATTCGAACCTCCGGCCCCTGCCTCCCGAAGACAGTGCTCTACCAGGCTGAGCTACACTCCGTCCCTTGGGTCGAGGCCGGGTTTATACGATGCGGTATCCGGCTTGGCAAGGGCTTTTTTGGGATTAATAGGCGCGCTCGATACAGAAATCGACGATATCCAAAAGCGCTGATTTCATGGGGCTTTCGGGGAAGATCGCGAGGGCGTCGCGGGCGCGGTCGCCGTAATGGCGGGCGCGTTTCACGGTATCGTCGAGCGAGCCGTGGCGCACCATCAGCGCCTGCGCGCGGCTGAGGTCCTCGTCGGTCTGGTCGAGGTCTTCGAGCACACGCCGCCAGAACTGGCGCTCCTCGTCGGTGCCGCGGCGGAAGGCGAGGATCACCGGCAGGGTGATCTTGCCCTCGTGGAAGTCGTCGCCGACGGTCTTGCCGAGGGTCTCCTGCACCGCCGAATAGTCGAGCACGTCGTCGATCAGCTGGAAGGCGATGCCGAGGTTGAGGCCGTATTGTTCGAGGGCCTGTTCCTCGACCATCGGGCGCTCGGGGATCACCGCGCCGATCTGGCAGGCGGCGGCGAACAGGCGCGCGGTCTTGGCCTCGATCACCTGGAGGTAGGCGGCTTCGTCGGTGTCGGTGTCGTTGGCGGTGGAGAGCTGCAACACCTCGCCCTCGGCGATTACCGCCGAGGCGTGGGAGAGAATTTCCAGCACCCGCAGCGATCCGTCCGCGACCATCAGCTCGAACGCGCGTGACAGCAGGAAGTCGCCGACCAGCACGCTCGCCTTGTTGCCCCACACCGCGTTGGCGGAGGCCTGGCCGCGGCGGAGGTCGCTTTCGTCGACCACGTCGTCGTGCAGCAGGGTGGCGGTGTGGATGAACTCGACGCAGGCGGCGAGCTCGACCTGACGGTGGTCGGTTGAGCCGCACAGGCGCGCGGCGGCGAGGGTGAGCATCGGGCGCAGACGCTTGCCGCCCGAGGCGACGAGGTACCCCGCGAGCTGCGGGATCAGCACCACCGGGCTGTCCATGCGGGTGACGATGGTTCGGTTCACCGCCTCG
>QKGW01000351.1 GCA_003250275.1 Alphaproteobacteria bacterium | reverse complement strand
CGCGCAGGTGCGCCCGTATCTCAAATTGATGCGCCTCGACCGCCCGATCGGCACCTGGCTGCTGCTGCTGCCGTGCTGGTGGAGCGCCGCGCTCGCGGCGGACGGCATCGGCGACGCGCGGATCTACGTCTACGGCCTGCTGTTCGCCATCGGCGCGGTGATCATGCGCGGCGCGGGCTGCGCGATCAACGACATCGCCGACCGCGATTTCGACGGCCGCGTCGAACGCACCGCGCTGCGCCCGATCCCCTCGGGAGAGGTGAGCGTGACCGCGGCGGTGGCGTTCGTGGCCGCGCTGATGCTCGTCGGCCTTGCGGTGCTGGTGCAGTTCGACCGCTTCACCATCCTCGTCGGCGCGGCGTCGGTGCCGATCCTCGTCGCCTACCCGTTCATGAAGCGCATCACCGACTGGCCGCAGGCGTGGCTCGGCCTCGCGTTCAACTGGGGCGCGCTGGTCGGATGGAGCGCCGTCGCCCACGCCCTCGCCTGGCCCGCCGCGCTGCTCTACGCGGGCGGCATCTGCTGGACCCTCGGCTACGACACCATCTACGCCCACCAGGACAAGGCCGACGACCGCAAGATCGGCGTGCGCTCTTCCGCCCTCGCCCTCGGCGACCGCACCCGGCCGTTCCTCGTCGTCATCTACACGTTGACCATCGCCGCGTTCGCCGCCGCGTTCTGGCTCGCCGGCAGCGGGCCGTGGGCGTGGCCTTGCCTCGCCGCCGCGGCGCTCCACCTCGCCTGGCAGGTCGCCACCGTCGACATCGACGACCAGCCCAACTGCCTGAAACGCTTCCGCTCCAATCGCGATTTCGGTTTGATCGTCACCCTCGCCGCGCTGGCGGGGCAGGTTTAAAACTTGCGGGGGAACTCGGTCCCCCCGCGCCCCCCGTTTCGTGGTTTTTCCGCGTAGCGGGATCAAACCGTCGTGCGGCGTGAAGGTCTTATGGCGCTACGCGCGAAAACACACGGGATGCAAGGGCCCGAGGCCCTTGCCGGGTCCGGGCAGAGCCCGGTCTGGTTTTCAGGAGAGAGACCAATGGTCAAACCCGGACCGCGCAACGCGATCACCGACGTTCCGGGGATTCGCGTCGGCAATGCGGAGGACGCGCGCGCGATCAGCGGCGTGACGGTGGTATTGCCGGAGGGACGCGCGACCGCGGCGGTGGACGTGCGCGGCGGCGGACCGGGGACGCGCGAGACCGATGCGCTCGCGCCGGGGCGGCTGGTCGAGCAGGTCGACGCGGTGGTGCTGTCGGGCGGGTCGGCGTTCGGGCTTGCGGCGGCGGATGCGGCGATGCTGTGGTTGGCGGAGCGCGGGCGCGGGTTCCCGGTGGCGGGGCGGGTGGTGCCGATCGTGCCGGCGGCGGTGCTGTTCGACCTCGCGAACGGCGGCGACAAGGCCTGGGGCGGCGAGCCGCCTTATCGCGTGCTCGCGCGCGCGGCGTGCGACGCGGCGGCGGAGGCGTTTCCTTTGGGCAACGTCGGCGCGGGGATGGGGGCGAAGGCGGGCGATCTCAAGGGTGGGCTCGGCAGCGCCTCGGCGGTGGACGGCGACGGCACCGTGGTCGGCGG
>QKGW01000490.1 GCA_003250275.1 Alphaproteobacteria bacterium | reverse complement strand
CTTTCGGCGAAGAACGCCTCGTCGCGCACCGAATACCAGCCCTGATAGCCGCCGAGGTAGATCTGCCCCCGCTCCTCCAGGCGCCGCCAGAGCTCCTGGGTCGCCGCGGTGTGGCGCGCCTCGGTGGTGCGGATGAAGTCGTCGTTGGTCACCTTCATCGCCACCGCGAGGTCGCGGAAGTTCTGCGAGACGTCGTCACAGAACGCGAGCGGCGCGATGCCCTTCGCCATCGCCGATTTTTCGACCTTCTGGCCGTGCTCGTCGGTGCCGGTGAGGAAGCGCACGTCGTAGCCGTCGAGGCGCTTGAAGCGCGCCAGCGCGTCGCAGGCGAGCGTGGTGTAGGCGTGCCCGATGTGCGGCTTGTCGTTCACGTAATAGATCGGCGTGGTGATGTAGAAGGTTTTGGTATCGGGCATTCGAGAGACTCTCCAGAGGGCCGCAAGGACGGATCGCGGCCTCAGACGGCGGGCGACATCAGGGCGTGGAAGGCCGAGAGCACGACGTGGCGGCGGTCGAGATTGACGGCGTCCGCCTTGCGGAACAGGTCGTTGACCTTTTCCCACACCTCGATCCACCGATCAAGCGGCACCGCCGTGGCGATATCGCTTCCGCCGCCCTCTGCGGGCGCGCCCGCGCCGCGCTTGAGCGTCGCGGCGATCCAGTCGCCGAGAAGCGCGGCGAACAGGCGGTATTTCGCCTCGTCGGCGGCGATCTTCGCGGCAAACGCATATATGGCGCCGGTATCGAGGCGCGGCCAGGGTGCGAGCAGCTTCGCGATCTCCGCCGCGAGCGTGTCGCCGCCCGCGCGCGCCAACGTCATCGCCGCGCCGAGGCTGCCGTGGGCCATGTGCGCGAGGGTATCGCGGCGGGTCTCGGATTCCTCGGGCAGCAGGCGCGCCAGCCCCTCGGCGGTTTCCGTGCGGCTGAGCGGCGCGAGTTCCAGGCGGCGGCAGCGCGAACGGATCGTCGGCAGCAGCCGCGCGGGATTGTGCGCGACGAGGAACAGCACCGTGCGTTTCGGCGGCTCCTCAAGATTTTTGAGCAACGCATTGGCGGCGTTACGATTCATTTCGTCAGCGGCGTCCACGACGACGACCCGCCAGCCGCCTTCGGCGGGGGTCATGGCGAGGAACGCGCCCACCGCGCGCACGTCGTCGACGACGATCTCGGTGCGGCGCTTGGTCATCTTGTCGTCGGTCCAGCCGATCTCGACGGTGACGAGATCGGGATACGCGCCGCTTTCGATGCGCGCGAGCGCCGGATGCGCGGCGTCGGGCTCGCGGTGCAACGGCGGCGTCGGCACCGGCCCGAACAGGCCGTCCCCCTCCCCCTGCGGCGGTGCGGTGAGGATCGCCTTGGCGGCGAGATAGGCGAAGCTCGCCTTGCCGATGCCGCGCGGTCCGGTGATCAGCCAGGCGTGGGCGAAACGTCCGCTGCGCCACGCGGCGTCCACCTCACTCCATGCGGCCTCGTGGCCGATGAGGTGGCGGATCAGACGGGCGTGCGGGTCGTCGCTCATGCCCGCACCGCGGTTTCGGGCCGATGCGCGAGCACGTGGGCGAGGATATCGGCGTGGATCGCCTCGATCGGACGGGCCGCGTCGATCACCTTGCAGCGCGCCGGCTCCTTACGGGCGATATCGAGGAAGCCGTCGCGCAGGCGCTGGTGGAAGGCCGCCCCCATGCGTTCGAAGCGGTCCTCGCGCCCCGCCTCGCGGCTGCGGGCGCGTTCGAGGCCGATCTCGACCGGCAGATCGAGGATCAAGGTGAGGTCGGGGCGGAAGCCGCCGATCGCGATCGCGGCAAGGTTGTCGATCACTTCCGCGCCGAGGCCGTGCGCGTAGCCCTGGTAGGCAAGCGTGGAATCGCCGAAGCGGTCGCAGATCACCCAGGTGCCGGCGTCGAGCGCCGGGCGGATGGTGCGGCGCAGATGGTCGCGCCGCGCCGCGAACAGCAGCAGCGCCTCGCTCATCGGGTCCCAGCGGTCCACCGCACCCTCGACCAAAAGCGAGCGGATCGCCTCGGCCTCGGGCGAGCCGCCAGGCTCGCGGGTCAGAACCGCGCGCACGCCACGCTCGGCCAGCGCCGCGGCGAGCAGCTTCGCCTGGGTGGACTTGCCGCTGCCCTCCCCGCCTTCGAGAGTGATGAAGGCGGCGGGGGCGGACGACAGGGTGGCGGGCGTTGCGGTCATGTTATTTCGCGTAGCCCCAGAACAGGTACTTCGCGGCGGCGACGATGCGGCCGGTGAAGCCGAGGCGGTCGACCGCTTCGGCGGCGAGCAGCGGGGTTTCGATCGGGTCCATGCCCGGCGCGCTGACGCGCAGGGTGGCGACCTTCTGCCCGGCGAGGATCGGCGCGGCGATCGGCTGGTCGACGACGACGCTGACCTTCATCTCGCGGCGCGCCGAGCGCGGCAGGGTGAAGGTGAGGTTCGCGGGCGCGAGCAGCGGCACCATCTTCTTGTCGCCGAGCCAGACCTCGGCGGACTCCACCTTCTCGCCCTTCTTGAACAGGGTGACGTTCTGGAATTCGCTGAAGCCCCAGTTGAGCAGGCGCTCGGACTCCTCGGACCGCTCCTTGTTCGACGCGAGGCCGTTGATCACCACGATCAGTCGGCGGTCGTTGACCTTCGCCGAGCCGACGAGACCGTAGCCGGAGTCCTCGGTGTGGCCGGTCTTGAGGCCGTCGGCGCCGGGGAAGCCGTAGAGCAGCGGGTTGCGGTTGCCCTGCTTGATGCCGTTGTGGACGAACTGCTTCTCGCTGAACACCGTGTAGAACTCGGGGAAGTCCTCGATGATTCGGTCGGCGAGGGTCGCGAGGTCGCGGGCGCTCATCCTCTGGCTCGGATCGGGCCAGCCGGTGGCGTTGGCGAAGGTGCTGTCCTTGAGGCCGAGTTCGCGGGCGCGCTGGGTCATCTTGGCGGCGAATTCCGTCTCGGTGACGGCGAGGTTCTCCGCCACCACGATGCACGCGTCGTTACCCGACTGGACGATGATGCCACGCAGCAGGTCCTGCACCTTCACCTGCTCGCGCGGCTTCAGGAACATCGTCGAGCTGCCGCTCGCGGCACCGCCCTTGGACCAGGCGTTCTCGCTCACCGAGAACATCGAATCGAGCGAAACCCGGCCCTCCTTGAGGGCTTCCATCAGCATGTAGACGGTCATCAGCTTGCTCATCGACGCCGGCGCCATCGGGGCGTCGCCATCCTTGTCGAGGAGCACCGTGTGCGTGTCGGCGTCCATCAAGAACGCGTGCGGCGCCTTGGTCGCGATCGCGGCCGACGCGGGCGAGACCACGGCGAGCGAGAGGCAGAGGGCGGCGACCGCCGGACGGGCGGCGGCAAGCAGCGGAGTCAAGGGAGTCATCACACGGATCATCATCATCAACAGTTTGCAAAGGATGTTCGGCCCGTTTCCGGGCCCGGGAACCGTCGCCGGAGCGGCGGAGCGTTTCGCGGCGCGTCAGGGAGAGACCAGGCGCGCCTCGGGAAAGCCGTTGCGCTGCGCATCGGCCAGCGCTGCCTGGGCCCGCATGGGGTCGGCGTAGGGGCCGAGGCGGACCTTGTGCAGCACCATGCCGCCCGAGGTCGTGGCCGGCGAGACGTCGACTGGCCCGAGCGCGGCGAGGCGCGCCTTGAGGCGCTCAGCGTTGGAGGGGTCGCTGAACGCACCGACCTGAACGTACTGCCCGATCGCGGCGAACTGGGGCGACGCCACGGCGGGCGTCGGTGCGAGCGTCGGGCGGACGATCGGTTTGCTCGGCTGCACCGGCGCGGGCGGCGGCAGGTCCTCGGCGACGACGCGGGGCCCGCCGACCGCTGCGAGCGAGGCGACCTGGGTCGGCGCCTGGGCGAAATCGGTGTCGCCGCGCAGCATCCGCTGCTTCAGCGCGAGGCTTTCCTCGGCGAGGATTTCCACCTTCACCGTCGTCGTGCCCTGCCCGATGAAGCCGAGCGCATCGGCGGCGCGCTTCGAGACGTCGAGGATGCGGCTGCGCGCGAACGGACCGCGATCGTTGATGCGCAGGATCGCCGAGCGGCCGTTCTCCATGTTGGTGACGCGCACCAGCG
The DNA here is from genome assembly GCA_003250275.1 of Alphaproteobacteria bacterium. Lineage (GTDB taxonomy): Bacteria > Pseudomonadota > Alphaproteobacteria > Rhodospirillales > Rhodospirillaceae > Oleispirillum. Next base: position 2,064 of record QKGW01000490.1, on the reverse strand, counting down.
AGGGCATCGGCAGGGTCCGGTGCGCGGCGGTCAGCGCGTGCATGTCGTAGCGCTCGCCGTTGGCGGTGCGCTTACCGTGGAAATCGTTGCCGTACCACGAGGCGACGCCGACTTCGGAATAGGTGTAGTCCTCCTTCGGCGTGTACCACTGACCGTCGATCTGGTAGGGGTTGCCGACCTTGTAGCCGCCGGTGGACGCGGTGTCCTCCTGGCTTTCGGGGAAGAGATTCTTGGCGGTGTTGCCGACGAAGGTGGTCTCCGCGCAGCCGCCCAATGCGAGCGCCAATGCGATCAGGCCGACCCGGGCGGCGTTGGTGCGAATGGTCGCCATCTCTCCTCCCTACGTTGGACAGACCCTAACGCTTCGTCAGCGCGTCCGCAAGTTGGCCTACCGCCAGGGCGTAATAGGTCGAGCGATTCCACTTCAGTATCGTGAAATAGTTGTCGGTGACAAGGAATGCGGCGGCGTTGGTGTCCGGGTCCGGGAACACCAGGGCGGCGGTCTGGTCGGTCTTGGGCAGCGGCTTGCCGTTCGCGCCGGTGACGCCGAGTGCGGCCCAGGTGCGGAAGGTGCGGCGCTCGGGTCCGGCGAGGCGGCGGTCGAACTTCTTCGGCACGCTCACCGCGCGGCCCCACCCTTCCCCGGCCTTCCAGCCCGAGCGGGCGAGATAGTTGGCGGCGGAGGCGAACACGTCGGCCTTGTCGCCCCAAAGGTCCTTGCGGCCGTCGCCGTCGCCGTCGACCGCGTAGTTGACGAAGCTCGACGGCATGAACTGGCACTGCCCCATCGCGCCCGCCCACGAGCCGACCATCCGCTCCGGCGTCACATGACCTTCATCCACGATCTGAAGTGCGTACAGCAACTCTCTGCGGAAGAAAGCGCTTCTGCGCCCATCGTGTGCGAGCGTGGCGAGTGCGGGAATGACCTGGAACCCGCCGGCGACACGCCCGAAATCGGTTTCCACGCCCCAGAACGCGACGAGATACTGTTCCGGAACGCCGTACTTCGCGGCGATCGGGGCAAGCAGCGCGCGGTTCTCCGCGAGCATCCTGCGGCCCTTCTCGATGCGCGTCTGCGGCACCACCCGCTCCATGTACTGGCGGTAGGTGAGCTTGAATTCCGGCTGGTTGCGGTCGAGTTCGATCACCCGCGGGATCGGCCGGATGCCGTTGAGCGCCGCGTCGAGCGTCGCTTCGCCGATGCCCTTCTTGCGCGCCTCGGCGCGGAGTTCGCGCAGCCAGGCGTCGAAATCCGGGTTCGGCGGGAGATCGAGGGACGCGAGGTTTTCGGTTGCCACCTTGACCGGCGGCTGGCCGGGTGCGATCGGCGCTTCGTCGCCGCTCGCGGCGAATACCGGCTCGGTGGCCGGCGCGCGCGTCGCCGACGCGGGGCGGTCTGTGACGCAGGCGGCAAGCAGTGCCGCGAGGCCGAGACCTGCCAGTGGTTTGATCCCGACGACGCCCATACGCCATACCGAACGCATCTTGCGCTACTCCCTGCCCACGAAAGCGCCCCCGCAAGATTTCGGGTCTCCAGCCAGGGCGCACCATAGAGTTTGTGCCATACCCGGCGGCTGGCTGCAATGCTTAGACCCGCTCCAACAGGCTTCGCGCGCACACCGCGAGTCCCTGAAGCGCGGGTGCGGGGTCGACGATGAGGGCGAGCGGCATCCGCGCCATGCGCGGCGCATTGCGGCCCTTGTCGCGAAAGGCGCGGAGAAGCGGCGCGAGATCCACGGCACCGGAAAGCCGTGGCAGGATGCCGCCGCCGAGGAACACGCCCGCGGTCGCGTTGAGCGTCAGCGCGACGTCGCCGGCGACGCGCCCGGTGGCGGAGAGGAAGACGTCGAGGGCCGCGAGACAGGCCGCGTCGCCCGCCTTCGCGGCCTCGACCACACTTGCGGGCGAAACCACCGAGGTGTCGGCCCCGAGAATGTGGGCGGCGTCGAGCAGCCCCTGCCCGCTCGCCACCCGCTCCGCCGAAACCCGCCCGAAGCGTGCAGCGAGGGCCTGGGCGATGCGCCACTCGGTTTCGGTTTCCGGCGCGTAGGTGGCATGGCCACC
>QKGW01000519.1 GCA_003250275.1 Alphaproteobacteria bacterium | reverse complement strand
ATTGCGAGAATCTTGGGCTTCATCGGAAAACGCTCCTGGAATCGGACATCTTTCCTGACCCATCTAGACGGATTTCCGCCGGATGCAAGCGCCGCCGTTCGACATTTCGTTTCGAGGCGATATGAAAAATCCCGCGTTCTCAACGGGATGCCTGCGATCATCCGGCGTCCGGCAACGGTGTTTCCCGTTCGGCGCAACGCTCGGCGTCGGGTTGCGGCGGCTCGGGGCCGAACACGCTCATGCCGCCGAAGGCGTGCGAGCGGCGGCGTTCCTCCGCGATGACGGCGTCGAACCCACGGCGTCGAACCCCGGTCCGCGCGCGGTGCGTTCGAGGCGGCGGCTTTCGGCGTCGAGGCGCTTGAGCGCGGCGCTGCGGTCGTCGTTGCCGAGGCGCGCCTGGGTCACCGCGCCGCGCAGCACCTCGATGGTGCGGTCGTAGACCGCGAGCGGCACCGGATAGGGGTGGCGGTCCTTGCCGCCGTGGGCGAAGGCGAACCGCGCCGGATCGGAGAAGCGGCAGGGCGCGCCGTGCACCACCTCCGCCACCTGGGCGAGCGCGCGCACCGTGCGCGGCCCGACGCCGGGCACCAGCAGCAGCTCGGGGAAGTCGCGCGGCCCGGCTTCGGCGGCGGCGGCGAACGCGCCGTGGAGGCGGCGCAGGATCACGTCGCCGCCGGTGATTTCGTGGTGCGCGGGCATCGCGAGGTGGGGCAACAGCGGCTGGGCGGGCTCGGCGCGGCCCTCGATTTCGGCGACGCGGCGGACGATGCGGTCCGGTCCGAAATCGCGCAGGAGGTCGAGCTGGCCGGTGCGGGAGCGTTCGGCGCGGCGGTCGGCGAGGTTGACGATCTCGCCGCGGTTCGCGCCTTCGATCGCCGCGTGGGGCGAATCGACGAAGCTCTCCAGCCCCTCGGAGAGCCAGTGGTAGCGCCGCGCCTGCCGCACCGCGCCGTTCATCCCCTGTTGCACCACCGCCCATTTGCCGTCGTCGGCGACGAAGAAGCCGTGCAGGTAGAGGTCGAAGCCGTCCTGCACCGCCGCGCCGTCGACCTTGGCGACGAGGCGGCTGGCGCGCGCGAGCGCGTCGCCGTCGCAGCCGGTGCGTGCGCCGAACGCCGCGAGTTCAGCGGGGGTTGCGCGCGAGTGCTTGCCGCGCCCGCCGCAGACGGCGAGGCCGAGCTCGGCCGCGCGCGGCGCGAGACCGCGCTTGAGCGCGCCGATCACCGAGGTGGTGATGCCCGAGGAGTGCCAGTCCATCCCCATCACCGCGCCGAAGCTCTGGAACCAGAACGGGTGGGCGATGCGGCGGAGGAACTCGTCGCGCCCGTATTCGGCGACGATCGCCTCGGCGATCAGCGCGCCGAGCGTCGCCATGCGGGTGGCGAGCCAGGACGGCACCCGGCCGGTATGAAGCGGCAGGTCGGCGCTGCCGGCGCGTTTCGCCATTTCCGAATCCCTCGAACGAATGCGGAACATCCTAGCAGCGCCGCCGCCGTCGCGCTAGGCTTGGAGGTTCCCTGCCGCATCGGGAGGCCGCCATGCGCCGCATCGTCACGCCGTTCGGGTTTTCCGCCACCGCGCACGAGGTTCTCGCGGGCGTCGATCTCTCGGGCAAGCGCGCGGTGATCACCGGCGGCGGCGCGGGCCTCGGCTTCGAGACCGCGCGCGCCCTCGCCCGCGCGGGGGCGGAGGTGACGCTCGCGGTGCGCCGCCCCGAGGCCGCCGAAGCCGCCGCCGCCGCGATCCGCGCGGACGGCGGCGCGGCGCGGGTGGCCGCGCTCGACCTCGCCGACCTCGCCACGGTGAAGGCGTTCGCGGCGGACTGGCGCGGGCCGCTCCACATCCTCGTCGCCAACGCCGGGATCATGGCGCTGCCGGCG
>QKGW01000175.1 GCA_003250275.1 Alphaproteobacteria bacterium | reverse complement strand
GGGCATCGACCAGGTCGTCGAACGCCTGAAGGCGTTGCAGCGCGGGTTGCAGAGCCGCGCGATCACGCCGCGCGAATACGAACTCGAACGCGAGACGATCCTCGACGCGCTGCTGCCGTCGAAGCCGGCGCAGCTTGCGTCGCCCGAACCCGCGCCCAAAGATCTCGTCGCCTCGGCCGAGCGGGTGCGCCAGCTCGAACGTCTGCGCACGATGAACCTGATTACCGAAGGCGAGATGAAGGCCGAACAGCAGGCGCTTGAGGCGGCGCTGCGCGGCCCCGCGCCGGCCGCGACGCCGAAGGCCGCGGCGCCCGCGCCGGTCTCGAACGGACCGCAGATGCTGATCCCATCCGGCGCCGCGCCGCGCGCGGCCGCGCCGCCGCTGCCGGGGCAGACCACCGTGCACCTCGCCACCTATCGCGAGGCGGCAAAGGCTCAGGCGCGGTGGGAGGATCTGCTCAAGCGCTTCCCGGCGCAGCTCTCGACGCTTGCGCCCGACGTGCGCAAGGCCGCGGTTGCGGGGAAGGGCGATCTCTATCGGCTGTATGCCGGGCCGATCGCCACCCGCGCCGAAGCGGAAACGATCTGCCGCGCGCTCGCGGCGCAGCGGCAGTACTGCCAGGTCAGCAACGACTGAGTCAGCGCAACGGCTGACGGCTGACCGAACCCGAGGAATAGCTGCCGCTCGCACCGCCATAGGTCGAGCCGCCGTAGCTGCCGCCGTTGGCGGTGCTCGAGGCGTTGGGCGACACCGTCACCGACACCGCCGAGCCATAGAAGGTACGGGTCTTGATCTCGATGGTCGCGATGCGCTGGCCGCGCTGGTAGGTCATGATGCTGCGGTCGCCGCGGATCACCGTCAGCTCGGTCCAGCCGAACTTCGGCATTTCCGCCTTATAGAGGTCGAACACCCGCGCGCCTTCGGTGCTGGTCTCATAGGAGAGGCGGCCGGTCCATTCCTCGCCGGTGCCGAGCAGCAAAGAGCGCTCCATATCCATGGTCGCGCCCGCGGGCACTGGGATGTCGGAGAACTGGCTGAAGCTCGCCACCGGCGCGGCGGCGGGCTTGCCGTCCTCTCCCGCGGGCGAGGCCGCGAGGTTCTGCCCCGTGCAGCCCATCATCGACAAACCGAAGAGAATGCCGGCGATCAGCATGAGGAGGCGGAACAGGTTCGATTTCATGGCGTCGGTCCCCCTGAATACGTGTCCCGGTTGTCATAGCATCCCGAGCCGCCGGGATGAACCCGCTTTTCTCCGAGGCGGAATCCCAAGCGATTCGCGGGCTCCCGAACTTTCCGAAAAAACATTCAAAAAAGTGTTTGACGGGTTGGAGTGAAGGGCTTAGAAGGTGGCCTCCCGACGCGAGGCGGTGAGCGAAAAAGCGAAAGCGAGCTTACTGAAACGGGTTGGAGCGGTGGGCTTCCGAAAGGGGGTTGACCGGGAGTGATGAAGGGTTTAGACCCTGCGCCTCCAAACGCTCTTAGACATTGTGGATCGGAAGAAAGGGATACGCGGGCGGCGGTTTGCTCGTTGAGCGGACTGGTGTCGCGTATCTTTAAGAAAAGCGTACCCCGTTAATACGGAAGTAC
>QKGW01000223.1 GCA_003250275.1 Alphaproteobacteria bacterium | reverse complement strand
GCTCGCCGCGTGCCGCCGCCTCGCGCCGCGCATCGCCGATCTTTCGGGCGAGCGCATCGCCGCGGAGATGCTCAAGATCCTCGCCGGCGGCGACCCGGCGGAGGTGATTTTGCTGATGCGCGGCGAGGGGGTGACCGCCCACGTCCTCCCCGAACCGCTCGCGCCGGGGCGGATGCGCGTCGTCGCGTGGCTCGAAACCCGCGGCCTCACCGGCTTCGCGGTCGATCCGATCCGCCGTCTCGCGGCGTTGATCGCGAGCGGCGACGCCGATGCCGACGCCGCTCGCGCCGCGGCGGTCGCGGCGCGCTGGCGGCTTTCCAACGCCCAGGCCGACCGCCTCGCGGCGATCCTCGCGCCGCCCGCGCCTGATCTCGCCATCGGCCCCGACGCCGCCCGCCGCATCCTCGCCGACGCGGGCGCGGAGATCTGGCGCGACCGCGTGCTCGTCGCCTGGGCCGAGTACCGCCACGCGTTCGGCGCGGGTGGGCCGACGCCCGGCTCCGCCGGCACGGCGCGCTGGGAGGCGCTGCTGCGCCTGCCCGAAACCGACCCGGTGCCGCCGTTCCCGCTCAAGGGCGCGGACGTGCTCGCGCTCGGCGTTGCGCCGGGGCCGCGGATCGGCGAATTGTTGCGTAGGGTGGAGGACGAATGGCGCGACGGGGATTTCCGCGCCGGACGCGACGAACTGCTCGAAAGACTGAAGGCTCACGCCGGGTGACGGCGGTCATTGGCGGGGGCGGGGCCGCTGCCTAGGAGGAGAAGGCGGAGGGAGAATGGTCAAGCGCTCGGTGTGCTTCGTCGGCGACGACCTGATGCTCGGCCTGCGCGACCCCGAGGGGTTCGGCTGGCCGCAACGCGTCGTGCGCGCCGAACGCAGCCACGGCCATGCCGTCGTCCCCTACGTTCTCGGCGTCGAGAGCGACACCACCGCCGACATCGCGAAGCGCTGGCGTCCCGAGGCGGAGGCGCGCCTCGCGCATCTGCCCGCCTCCGCGCTGGTGTTCTGCTGCGGCGTTCACGATCAGGCGAGCGACGCGGGCGGCGTGCGCGTCGCGCTGCCCGACAGCCTCAACATCGTCGAGGAGATGATCTCCGAGGCGGCGTCGTGGCGCGCGGTGTTCTGGATAGGGCCGCCGCCGGTGCTGGCGAGCGGGGTGATGCGCGCCGGGCGGCAGGACCACTCGATGATCTACGATCCGGTGCGGGTGCGCGGCCTCTCGCAGGGCTTCGCCGCGATCGCGTCGCGCTGCGGCGTGCCCTTTCTCGACCTTTGCGACAGCCTCGGTCCGCGCTACCTCGCGGCGCTGCTCAAGGGCAACGGCGTGGTTCCCGCCGCCGACGGCCAAGCCGCGATCGCCGAGGCGGTCGGCGCCTGGAAGCCCTGGCGCGGCTGGCTCGACCACAACACCGCGCCCAACCTCTATTTCGCCTGAAACGCCGGATAGCCGCCGGTCTGACGCAGCGCCTCGCCGACCGCCACAGCGGCCGACATCGCGAGGTTGAGCGAGCGCGTCTCGGCGCGGATCGGGATCGCCACGCGCGCGTCCGCCGCGTCGTGCACCGCGTCGGGCACGCCCGCGCTCTCGCGCCCGAACAGCAGCACGTCGCCGGGGCGGAAGGCGAAAGCGGGCAGCGGCGTCGCGCCCTTGGTGGTCATCAGCACCAGCCGCGCGCCGCGCGTCGCGTCGCGGAACGCCGCCCAGCCGGCGTGGCGGACGATCTCGACGCGGTCGAGGTAGTCCATCCCGACGCGCCGCAGCTTGCGTTCGTCCCAGACGAAGCCGAACGGCTCGACGAGGTCGAGGGCGACGCCGAAGCACGCGGCGAGGCGCGCCACCGCGGCGACGTTCTGGGGGATGTCGGGATTGTAGAGTGCGACGCGCATCCGACGGAACCTTTTGAGGAATCCCTGAAATCGGGGTACTTTTTGAAAGGACGGGGCCTAGGAAAGGCCTCCCCGAGTGCCTAGCTTGTTCACAAGTGCCCGACCGCCGCTCCACGCGCAAGGGAAGTCTGGAATCAGGGGGAGTAATGTCCGACAACGCGATGAACGAGACGCCGAAGACGCGCCGCGATTTCCTTTTCGCCGCCGCATCCGCGGTCGGCGTCGCCGGAGCCGCCGTGGCGGTCTGGCCCTTCGTCGACAGCCTCAACCCCGCCGCCGACACCCGCGCCCTCTCGACCATCGAGGTCGACTTGAGCCCGATCGCAGCCGGGCAGGCGATCACCGTCAAATGGCGCGGCAAGCCGGTGTTCATCCGCCACCGCACCGGTCAGGAGATCGAAGCGGCGCGCGAGGTCAAGGTCGATGACCTGCGCGACCCGCAGCCCGACGCCGAGCGCGTGCAGAAGCCCGAATGGCTGATCATGGTCGGCGTCTGCACCCATTTGGGCTGCGTGCCGCTCGGCCAGAAGGCGGGCGATCCGCACGGCGATTTCGGCGGCTGGTTCTGCCCCTGCCACGGCTCGCACTACGACACTTCCGGGCGCGTCCGCAAGGGACCCGCGCCGAAGAACCTCGCGGTTCCGCAGTATACCTTCCTCAGCGACACCCAGATCCGCATCGGGTGACGCCAATTGTTGCAGAATAAGTTCCTCGGGTCGGAGACGATTTCGCCATGACTGCTCCCGGACGTCTGAACAGGGCCATCGACTGGTTCGACCAGCGGTTGCCGCTGATTTCCCTGATGAAGCACAGCGCGATCGAATATCCGACGCCCAAGAACCTGAATTACTGGTGGAATTTCGGTTCCCTCGCAGGCTTCATGCTGGTGGTGATGATCGTCACCGGGCTGTTCCTCGCGATGCAGTACACGCCCAACGTCAACATGGCGTTCGATTCGGTCGAGCGGATCATGCGCGACGTCAACTACGGCTGGCTGATCCGCTACCTCCACATGAACGGCGCGTCGATGTTCTTCGTCGTCGTCTACATCCACGTCTTCCGCGGCCTCTACTACGGCTCCTACAAGCCGCCGCGCGAGCTTCTGTGGTGGATCGGTCTGGTCATCCTGCTGCTGATGATGGCGACCGCGTTCATGGGCTACGTGCTCCCCTGGGGGCAGATGTCGCTCTGGGGCGCGACCGTGATCACCAACCTGTTCTCCGCGATCCCGGTGGTCGGCGAGCACATCGTCACCCTGCTGTGGGGCGGCTTCTCGGTCGACAACCCGACGCTCAACCGCTTCTTCGTGCTGCACTTCCTCCTGCCGTTCGCGATCTTCGGCGTGGTCATCCTGCACGTCTGGGCGCTGCACACGGTGAAGTCGAACAACCCCCTCGGCATCGACGTCAAAGGCCCGCAGGACGTCATTCCCTTCCACCCCTACTACACGGTGAAGGACCTGTTCGGCGTCGGCGTGTTCCTGATCGTCTACTGCGTGTTCGTGTTCTGGTATCCGAACTACCTCGGCCATCCGGACAACTACATCCCCGCCAATCCGATGGTGACGCCGCCGCACATCGTGCCGGAATGGTACTTCCTGCCGTTCTACGCGATCCTCCGCGCGGTGCCCGACAAGCTGATGGGCGTGATCGCGATGTTCGCGGCGATCCTGGTGCTGTTCGCGCTGCCCTGGCTCGATACCTCGAAGGTGCGCTCCGGCACCTTCCGCCCGAAGTTCAAGATCGCGTTCTGGCTGTTCGTGGTCGACTGCTTCGTCCTCGGCTACGTCGGCTCGCAGCCGGCGGAGGGAATTTGGATCGTCGTCGGGCGCATCGCCTCGGTCTACTACTTCCTCCACCTCCTGGTCTTCCTGCCGCTGCTCTCGAAGTTCGAAAAGACCAAGCCGCTGCCCGAGAGCATCGGCAAGCCGATCCTCGATCCCGCGCCGGGCGGCGGCGCCGCCGCCGGGGCGAAGGCGCTGGTGGTGCTGTTCGCGGTGTTCGCGTTCGCCGCCGCCACCCCGGCGCTCGCCGCCGAGGGCACGACGCTGCGCAAGCAATCGTGGTCGTGGCAGGGGATGTTCGGCACTTACGACGAGGCGCAGCTGCGGCGCGGCTATCAGGTCTATCGCGAGATTTGCTCCGCCTGCCACGCGATGAAGCTGATCCACTTCCGCAACGTCCAGGCGTTCGGCTTCTCCGAGGACGCGGTCAAGGAACTCGCGGCGAGCTACACCGTCACCGACGGGCCGGACGACAACGGCGACATGTTCGACCGTCCGGCGCTGCCGTCGGACCGCTTCCCCTCGCCGTTCCCCAACGAGAACGCCGCCAAGGCCGCCAACGGCGGTGCGCTGCCGCCCGATCTCTCGCTGCTCACCAAGGCGCGCGAGGGCGGGGCGGACTACGTGTTCTCGATCCTCACCGGTTTCGCCACCCAGCCGCCGGACGTCGAGCTGCCGCCGGGCAAGTTCTATAACACCGCGTTCGCCGGCCACGCGATTTCGATGCCGCCGCAGATCACCGACGGCGCGGTCGAGTTCGCCGACGGCACGCCCAACAACGCCGACCAGATCGCCCGCGACGTTTCCGCGTTCCTGCAGTGGGCCGCCGAGCCCGAGCTTGAGGAACGCCACGCGATGGGGGTCAAGACGGTGCTGTTCCTGTTTGCCGCCACCGCGCTGATGTACGCGCTCAAGCGGCGGATCTGGGCCGCGGTGCACTGACCACCGGGCCGCTGGTCCTTGTCTCGGTGAACGCTTCGGGGCTATCCTCCGCCCCGAAGCGTTTTTCTTTGGAGCGGGGGTGCATCATGGGCGAAGCGGTGCTGGGAATCATCGGCGGCTCGGGCGTTTACGATATCGACGGCCTGGCCGATCGCGAATGGCGCAGGGTCGAGACTCCCTTCGGCGCGCCATCCGACGAACTCCTCTTCGGCACTCTCGACGGCCAGAAGCTGGTGTTTCTGCCGCGCCACGGCCGCGGCCACCGCATCCCGCCGTCGGAGTTGAACTTCCGCGCCAACATCCACGCGATGAAGCAGTCCGGCGTTACCGACATCGTCTCGGTCTCCGCGGTCGGCTCGCTGCGCGACGACCTGCCGCCGGGAACTTTCGTGATCGTCGATCAGTTCATCGACCGCACCTTCGCGCGGGCGAAGAGCTTCTTCGAGACCGGCCTCGTCGCCCACGTCTCGGCGGCGCATCCGGTGTGCGCGCGCCTGGGCGACGCGCTCGAACAGGCGGCCAAGTCGCTCGCCCTGCCGGTGCGGCGCGGCGGCACCTACATGGTGATGGAAGGCCCGCAGTTCTCGACCAAGGCGGAATCCAACCTCTACCGGATGTGGGGCTGCGACGTGATCGGGATGACCAACATGCCCGAGGCCAAGCTCGCCCGCGAGGCGGAGATCTGCTACGCGACGGTGGCGATGGTTACCGACTACGACTGCTGGCATCCGGACCACGGCAGCGTCACCGTCGACCAGGTGGTCGCGGTGCTGATCGCCAACGCCGACAACGCCCGCAACCTGGTCAAGAGCGTCGCGCCGCTGCTGCGGCACCGCCCGGAAGCGTGCCCCGAGGGGTGCGACCGCGCGCTCGACACCGCGCTGATCACCGCGCCCGACGCCCGCGACGCCGAGGTGTGCGCGCGGCTTCGGGTGATCGCCGGGCGCGTGCTGTAAGGATGATTGCATGAAGATCGACGGCAAGCCGTTCCGCACCATCTGGCCCGCCGACGGCGCGGTCGAGATCATCGACCAGACCAAGCTGCCGCACATGTTCGAGACCGTGCGCCTCACGACGATGGCGGAGGCCGCGACCGCGATCGCCGACATGTGGGTGCGCGGCGCGCCCCTGATCGGCGCGACCGCGGCCTACGGCATGGCGCTGGCGATGGACGCCGACCCCTCCGACGCGGCGCTCGCGATGGCGCACGACACCCTCTACGCCACCCGCCCGACCGCGGTGAACCTGCGCTGGGCACTCGCCGATATGGCCGAACTCCTCGCGCCGCTGCCGCCCGCCGAACGCGCCGCCGCGGCGTGGCGGCGCGCGGGCGAGATCGCCGACGCCGACGTCGAGATCAACCACGCGATCGGTGTGCACGGCCTCGCGCTGTTCCGCGCGATCTGGGAGGGCAAGGGCCGCCCGGAGCGCCTCAACATCCTCACCCACTGCAACGCCGGGTGGCTCGCCACCGTCGACTGGGGCACCGCGCTCTCGCCGATCTACCAGGCGCACGACGCCGGCATTCCGGTCCACGTCTGGGTCGACGAAACCCGCCCGCGCAACCAGGG
>QKGW01000324.1 GCA_003250275.1 Alphaproteobacteria bacterium | reverse complement strand
AGCTTGGCGGCGTAGAGCGCCTGATCGGCGCGTTCGATCAGATCGTCGAACGAGGTCGGGGTGCCGCGCGTCGCCGTTGCGACGCCGATGCTGATGCTCACCGCGATTTCGAGCGGGCGTCCCGCTACCTCGACGACGCAGCGTTCCGCCTCGACCGCCGCACGCAGCTTCTCCGCCACGTCGGCCGCCCCCCCGGCGTCGGTGTCGGCGAGCAGCACCATGAACTCCTCGCCACCAAAGCGCGCGACGAGATCGGTGCGGCGCACCGTGCGTTCGAGAATCCGCCCGACCGCGACTAGCACGTCGTCCCCCGCCGGGTGGCCGTAGGCGTCGTTGACCCGCTTGAAGAAGTCGATGTCGATGGCGAGCAGCGACAGCGGCGCGTCGGTGCGCATCACCCGCGCGAGCGCGGGCTCGAAGTGGTCGAGGAACTTGCGGCGGTTGGCGAGCCCGGTGAGCGCGTCGTGCAGCGCCATCTGTTCGAGCTTGAGCTTGGCCTCGGTGCTCTCGGTCACGTCCATGGTGATGCCGCGGTAGCCGGAGAAGCGGCCGTCGCCGTCGAACAGCGGCCGCCCGCTCACCGCCGCCCAGATCTTGCCGCCGGATTTGCAGCGGCGGCGGATCACCACGTTCTCGAATGGCTCGCGGCGCGCCATCATCTCGATCCACGCGCTGGTGGCCGGATCCTCGGTGTCGAAGTAGTCGATGGCGAGGCGGCCGATCAGTTCCTCGGGTGCGTAACCCAGCACCTTGGCGGTGCCGTGGGCGAAGATATAGCGGTAGTCGAGGTCGATCTCCCAGGCGTAGATCGGCGCGAAACCGATGGCGTTCTCCATGGTATCGCGGGCGCGGCGGATTTCCGCCTCGGCCTTTTGCCGTTCGAGGGTGGCGATGCGCGCGGCGATGCGTTCCTTCTCCAGCCGTTCGCGCACCGCCATCGCGTTGAGCGCCTGGTCGATCAGCGGGCTGAAGCGGCGCAGCAGGTGGCGGTGCGCCGGGGTGAAGAACGCCGCTTCGGAGTGGACGAACACCATCGCGCCGGTCACCGCGCGCGAGCGGATCGGCACCAGCAGCGCCGAGCGCATCGCGTCGCGCAGCGCGTCGGGAAGGGTGCGCCAGTCGGGCGCGTGCGCGGTGTCGAACATCGTCACCGTCTCGCCCTCGATCACCCGGCGCAGCACCTTGCGCGGCGTCCAGCGCAGGCCGAGGAGGTTCTGCGCCGTCGCGCGTGCGACGCGGAGGCCGCCCTTGGCACCGCGGGCGACGAGGAAGGCCTCCTCGAACGGCACGAGTTCGCGCAGCACGCCGACGACGACGTCGAACAGGTCGTCGGCGTCGTGCGCGTCGCCGAGCTTGCGCAGGCAGCGCACCAGCCCTTCTGTCTCGATCCGCATCGCGCGTTCGTGCTGACGCAGGCGGTCGAGCTCGATCAGGCTCTCGCCGAGGCGTTCGAGGTCGGCGAACCGCGAGGTCATCGCCGTTCTCCGAAGACTACCGTGGAAATCATCAGGTTGCCGTGCACCGAGCGTTCGCCGGCGAGGCTGCCCTGTTCGCCGAAGGTGAACGCGCCGAGGAACGGATACCCGCCCATCGCCGTGCGCACCGAGTGCTGCACCATCTCGATTTCGGGCGCGATGCGCGGCAGCAACCCGGCGCATAAGGCGATCATCGCGCCGTCGATCCGATCCGCGTCCGGCGCCTGCAGGCCGATCGCGGCCTCGACGGCGCGCGCGGGACGGGCCGCGATGCTTTCCCACGCGCCGATCATCAGCCGCACCTCCTCGCCCTCGGCGACGTCGGTCATCACCGCGAGCGCACCGTCGCCGCGCCGCGCCGCGACATGGGTGAGCGCGTACATCGGATACGCGCCGATCCGCCCGATCTCGCGCCCAAGCGGCATCAGGTCGAAGGCGCCGCCCTCCACCGGCGCGCCGGTGTGGGACTCGATCCAGCGCGAGTAGACGTCCGCTGCCTGCTCGCCGTCGATGCTGCGGATCACCCGTGGCGCGTCGGTGGCGGTGATCGCTCCCGAGAACGCGGTCGGCACGCATCCGTTGTGGAACGAGCGGGCGATCGGCGTCGGCGCGAACACCGCGGCGAGCGCGACCGCGTCGGTCGCGTCGGCGCCGCGCACCGCGACCCGTCCGAACACCCGTCCGAGGTCGTCGCCGCAGCTTGCGCCGTCGAGGCGCGGGCCGCCCGCGGTGCCGCCCCACACCGGGACGGCCGGGCCGACCACCGAGGCGATGCCGGCGAGCACCGCCTCCTCGTCACCCGCGGTGGAGGAAAGCAGCACGAGGTCCGGGGTCTCGCCCGGACGATCCGCTTCGTCGAGGGCGGCGAGCAGCGCGCGGCGCGCGGCGGCGGCGGGGTCCGCGCCCTTGGCGGCAAGCCCGGCGCCGGCGGAAATTCCGGGCGTCCGCAGGCCGAGCAGGCCGAGTACGTGGGCGCCGATGAAGGTGCCTTCCTCCGAGAGCAGGCCGAAGCAGGTGGTGCTGCCCATCACCCGCACGCCGGGCGGCAGCGCTCCGGTCGCGGCGCGCAAGGCCGCGCCGTCGTGTTCGGTGGTGTGGTAGAGGAGCAGGAGATCGGGATCGCCGCCGAGGCGCTCATGCACACGATCATAGGTTTCCGCGAACGCTGCGGCGGAATCGGCCAGAACGCTGCACGCCGTTGCAACCGCCATTTTCCGCCGAACTCCCCCGAACGCCGTACTTCAGCAATTAGTGTAGTTCGGCGCGGGAGCGCTGGCCAGTCATTCGGCGGCGGTGCGCGCGGCCTCGGCGAGAGCCTGATCCTCGGCGGCCCGCTGCGCCGCGGCGGCGGCGCGGGCGGCGCGGTCGCTGGCGCGGCGTTCGATCGTGGCAAGCGCCCAGGCGGAGAGGAACGGCAACGCCTGCACCGCGAGGGTGGCGGCGAAGATGTTGAGTTCGGTGATGCCGGTGAAGTTGGTGCCCACCAGCACCGCGGCACCGAAGGCGAGCAGCAGGCCGAGGATGATTTCCTTCTTCGCCGGATTCTCGCTGGCGCGCTTGGCAGCGCCACCCTTGTCGGTGCGCAGGAACGGCAGGTTGTCGGAGATGAACCCCGCCGCCATCGCGCTCGCGACGGTGTACTGCAGGCTCATCGCCGCCACCGCCGCGCCGATGATCTGCGTCGGCTTGACCTTCACGCGGGCGACGTAAAGCACCACGCAGTGCACCAGGTTGACGAAGAACATCGCCAGAATCGGCACGGTGAACGGCAGCATCGGGATGAGCACGCCGACGAACAGGATCACCGGCACCCACACCAAGTTGAGGATCGCCGCGGCGACGCCGAACGCGTCGGAAAGCCAGTACGACCAGCCGGTGACGAACTGGAAGCGTTGCGCCCCGGTGAGCTGCGAACGGCCCGGCAGCATCAGCTTCCAGTGCTTGCGGATGATCTGCACCGCGCCGTAGGCCCAGCGGTGGCGCTGGGTCTTGAACGCCTTGTAGGTGTCGGGCAGCATCCCCCAGCCGTAGCGGCGGTTGGTGTAGTGGGCGTGGTAGCCCATCGCCATCAGGCGCAGGCCGAGTTCGGTGTCCTCGGTGATGGTGTCGGTGGCCCAGCCGCCGATTTCGTCGAACGCGGAGCGGCGGATCAGCAGCATCGTGCCGTGGGTGATGATCGCGTCGTCCTCGTTGCGCTGCACCATGCCGATGTCGAAGAACCCGGCGTATTCGCTGTTCATCACTTCCTTGAACAGCGAATCGTGGCCGTCGCGGTGGTCCTGCGGCGCCTGCACGAGGGCGACGGTGGGGTCCTCGAACGCGGGCACGAGGTCGCGCAGCCAGCCGGGGTGGAGCACGTAGTCGGCATCGATCAGGCCGATCACCTCGGCGTCCGGCGACATCTGCGGCATCGCCATGTTGAGCGCGCCGGCCTTGAACCCCGAGACCTTGACGAGGTTGATGAACTTGAAGCGCGGGCCGAGCTTGGCGCAGTGCTCCTCGATCGGCTTCCAGAGGTGCTCCTCGGGAGTGTTGTTGACGATCACCAGCACTTCGAAGTTCGGGTAGTCGAGCGCGGCGGCCGAGTTGAGCGTCTGGATCAGCATGTCCGGCTGCTCGCGGTAGGCCGGAATGTGGATCGACACCATCGGCGCGCGCTCGGGCGGCGTCGGCATCTCGGGCGGATTCCACAGGCGCTTCGGGCGGCGGCCGAGGGTGATCTCCGCGACCTCGTGCACCTTCACCAGGGTCATCGCGGTGAGCGGGATCATCAGCAGGAAGCCGATCACCCAGGCGATCGCCGAGCCGATGTTGAGGTAGTTCTCGATCGGGTACATCGCCGCCAGCGCCATCGCCGCGGAGAGCGCGTTGGCGGCGGCGGAGAACGCGAGCGCATGGCCGAAGGTGGGGTTGCGGCGGCGTAGGCCGAACACCGTGACGAGCGCGCCGATCGCGAGCGCGACGGCGGCGAGGCGCGGCAGGTTGGTGCGCGCGACCGAGCCGATCATCGAGAACTTGAGATTGCGGTTGGCGTCGAAGATGCCCCAGTACGGGCCGACCGAGCCTTCGTTGACCTTCCACGGCTGGTCGAACGCCTCGACGATGTTGTATTCCATGCCGCGCTTCTTCGCCTCGGCGAGGAACTCGCGGACGATGCGCGCCTGGCCGACCGGGTCCGGGTCCGCCGAGTGGCGGTTGTAGCCGCGGCTCGGCCAGCCGAACTCGGCGATCACGATGCGCTTGCCGGGGAAGGCGTTCTTGAGGTCCTGGTAGCGCTGCACCGCGAACTTCACCGCATCCTCGGGGGGCACCGCCTCCCAGTAGGGGAGCACGTGCGCGGCGATGAAGTCGACCTCGTTGGCGAGCTTCGGATGCTCGATCCAGGAGTACCAGATCTCGCCGGTGGACACCGGCACGCCGACGCGCTTGCGCACTTGGCGGAGATAGCTGACGAGCTGGTCGTAGGTGAGATCGGCGCGCAGCAGGGTTTCGTTGCCGACGATCACGCCGCGGACGTTCGGGTTGCGGTTGGTCGCCTCGATCGCCGCCTCGATTTCCTTCTTGTTGTAGTCGAGGTCCTTGTCGAGCCACGCGCCGACGGTGACCTTGAGGCCGTACTTGCGGGCGAGCGTCGGGATTTCGGCGAAGCGGTTGGTCGCGGCGTAGAGGCGGATGCCGCGCGACACCATCGCGACGGTGGAGAGGTCGCGCTCGGTCGCGGCGCGTTCCTCGTCGGTGAACGGGTGGGCGCGCTGTTCGGGCGTCGCGTTGTTGAACGATAGGGACTCGATCGAATCCTCGAGGTCCGGCGGCGAGAAGGACTCGTGCGTCGCGAACCAGATCAGCCCGTGAACGATGGCGGCGACGAGCGCCGCGAGCGCAACGTTTTTCATGTTGCCCGATCATCCTGTCGGCGGCGAGCCGACTGCCACGAACCCAGGAGCCATCGCCCCCGAGAGGTTACTTCTTGTCGTAGGGCCCGCGCGGCAGCAGCGCCTTGTCCGCGGCGTCGGCCGGCTTGTCGGCGGCGGGCTTGTCCGCCGGCTTCTTCGGCGGCTGCGGCGGCGCGACCTGCGGCTTGCCCTGGGCCGGAGCCGCGGGCTTGGCGCCGGCCGGAGCCGGGGTCGGCGCGCTCTTGTCGAGCGGCGAGGCGGTCGGCGACGCCCAGCACAGGTCGACGCATTCCGAACGCGCCGAGCAGGCGTCGGCGGCGCCCGGCGCAGAGCCCTCGATGGCGCAGCCGAAGGCGGCGCCGAGGTGCGCCTCGGAGCAGCCGAAGCTGACGTAGAACTGACGGAACTCGCCGGCGGCGACAACGTCGTCGCGGGAGAGGAGCTGGATGATCCGCTTGCCGAGCCAGGCGCATTCGGCGGCGGCGGGGTCGCCGCGCTTCGCTGCGGCCGGAGATGCGGCCTTGGTCTTGGCCGGCGAGCCGGTGTCCGCCGCGAAGGCCGGAGCCGCGCCCAACAATCCCATCAGGATCACCGAAACCAACCGCACACCCATTCAGGTCCCCTCCAGGCCAGCGCTGCGCATCCTCGACGCGCGCGAACGGCGATATGTACCGCAGGCTCAAACGCCACGCAACGGGCGTTTCACCAGCGTTGTCCGGAAAACGCGATCCCGCGCAATCGGTTCCCGAGGGAATCGCACATCGCGTCATAATGCCGCAGAAACGCACGCCTTTCCAAGGTTATCTACAGGCCGGAAGAG
>QKGW01000321.1 GCA_003250275.1 Alphaproteobacteria bacterium | reverse complement strand
GTCGGGATGGATCACATCCGCACCGAGGCCGCGCCGGGCGGCGAGGTGCTGTGCAAGGACAGCGCGAGCGCGATCGAGTTCAACAGCGTCGCCGCGGGCTACACCGTCGACCGCGTCACCGCCTATCTGAAGTCGCAGGACGTTGCGAGCTATCTGATCGACGTGACCGGGGAGTTGCGCGCCGACGGGCTCAAGCCCGACGGCACGGTCTGGCGCATCGCGCTCGAAGCCCCGATATCGAATGCACGCGTCGCGGAGCGCATCGTGCCCCTGGAGGGGCTCGCCGCCTCGACCTCCGGGAGCTACCGGAACTACTACGAGGAAAACGGCGTGCGCTATTCCCACACCCTGGACCCGCGCACCCTTTCGCCCGTGACGCACAAGCTCGCGTCGGTGTCGGTGATCGCCGGGACCGCGCTGGAGGCGGATGGTCTGTCCACCCTGCTGATGGCGTTGGGACCGGAGCGGGGCTATGATTTCGCCGTCGAACACCGGCTGATGGCCCTCTTCGTGGTCAAGGCCGACGCGGCGGTCGACGAGGCGGACAAACGGGCGTTCAGCGTCCGGAGTTCCCCGGAATTCGAGAAGCGCTTTCCCGCGCTGAAAGGAAGCTCATGATCTGGTTGGTCGTATTCGGCGTGATGCTGCTGGTGGTCGCCGGCATGGCGATCGGCGTAATGGCCGGCCGCCGCCCGCTGATGGGCTCGTGCGGCGGCATCGCCCTCATCGGCGTCGAGAAGGAATGCGCGTTCTGCGGCGGCAAGCCGGAGAACTGCAAGCGCCGCAAGAACGGCGAGCCCCACGAACACCATCACCACTGAGGCGCGGCCGCTCGGATGAGTGCGGCCTAGGCGGTCGCCGCGAGAGCGAGTTCGGGGCGGCGGGCGGTCGCGGGCCGGGCCGGGCGCAGCGCGGCGGTGGCGGCGGCGATGCGGCGCAGGGCCTCGGCCACCTGGGCGGCGTCGGCGGCGAAGGACACCCGCAGGAACGGCGACAAGCCGAACGCCGCGCCGGGCATCACCGCCACCCCGGCATCCTCCAAGAGATAGTCGGCGACGTCGACGTCCGAGGCGATCGGGCGGCCGTCGGGGCGGATCGTGCCGATCAGCCCGGTGACGCTCGGGAAGGCGAAGAACGCGCCCTCGGGCGGGGCGAGGTCGAAACCGGGAATCCGGGCAAACCCCTCGATCACCAGTCGCCGCCGCGCCGCGTAGGCGGTGCGCGCGGTCGCGACGAAATCCTGCGGCCCGGTGAGGGCGGCGAGCGCCGCCGCCTGGGCGACGGGGCAGACGCCGATGCAGAACTGCGACTGCACCGCGGTCATCGCCGCGATCAGCGGCGCGGGTCCGGCGGCGTAGCCGACCCGCCAGCCGGTCATCGCGTAGGTCTTGGAAACCGCGTTGATCAACAGCACGCGGTCGCGCAGGTCGGGGGCGACGCGCAGCAGATGCGGCGGCGGCGCGCCGAAGCGCACGCGGTCGTAAACCTCGTCGAGCAGGATCAGCACGCGCGGATGGCGGCGCAGCACCTCGGCGATCGCCGCGAGTTCGGCGGCGTCGTAGTCCGTGCCGGTGGGGTTGGCGGGGAGGTTG
>QKGW01000412.1 GCA_003250275.1 Alphaproteobacteria bacterium | reverse complement strand
CGGTCAACCTCCGCTACCCGCGCGCCCTGCGCTCGGACCCGCAGGCGATCGCGCAGAACGTGCTGGTGAACGCGCCGGACGGAACGCCGATCCCGCTCGGGCAGCTCGCCGAAATCGGCTTCGCGCCCGGCCCGGCAGCGATCCGCTCGGAGAACGGCCTGCTTTCCACCTACATCTTCATCGACATCCGCGACCGCGATCTCGGCGGTTACGTCGCCGAGGCGAAAGAGAAGGTTGCGGAGGCGGTGGATCTGCCCGAGGGCTTCTTCATCACCTGGTCGGGGCAGTTCGAGAACCTCGAGCGCGCGGTGGCCAAGCTCAAGGTGGTGGTGCCGTTCACTCTCGCGATCATCTTCCTGCTGCTCTACCTCAACTTCCGCCGCGTCGCCGAAACCCTGATCGTGATGCTGTCGCTCCCCTTCGCGCTGATCGGCGGGCTGTGGCTGCAATGGTTCCTCGGCTACGACTTCTCGGTCGCGGTGGCGGTGGGATACATCGCGCTCGCAGGCGTCGCCGCCGAGACCGGCGTCGTGATGCTGGTCTACCTCGATCACGCCGAGGCCGACCTGCGCGCCCGCCGCGCCGCCGAGGGCCTCGCCTTCACCCGCGCCGACCTCCGTCACGCGATCATGGAAGGCGCGGTGGAGCGGGTGCGGCCGAAGATCATGACCGTCACCGCGATCATCGCCGGCCTGCTGCCGATCCTCTGGAGCACCGGCGCCGGGTCGGAGGTGATGCGCCGCATCGCCATGCCGATGGTCGGCGGCATGGTCTCCTCCACCGTTCTCACCCTCGCCGTCATCCCCGCGCTCTATGCGCTCGTCAAGGGCCGCGGCCTGCCCGCCGCCCAGCCCTCACATCAACAGGAGAGCCTGCCCCATGCTTCGTAACCTCGCACTTGCCGCGGTCCTCGCGTTCGCCGCCACTCCGGCGCTCGCCGCCGAACCCGCCCACGACATGAAGGCGATGAGCCACGCCACCGTCTCGGGCGAAGGCTCGGGCACGGTGAAGTCGGTCGACGCGGCGAAACGCAGCGTCGTCATCGTCCACGGCCCGATCGCCAGCCTACAGTGGCCGGGCATGACCATGCCGTTCGCGGTCGCCCCCGGCGTCGACCTCGCCCCCGCCAAGCCCGGCGCCAAGGTCGCCTTCACCGTGGAAAAGCAGGCCGACGGCTCGTTCGCCATCATCCGCCTCGCGGCGCAGTAACGAAAAAGGGGACCCGCGCCGCCGAAGCCGGGTTCCCCACCCCACTCCGGCAACAAATAACGCGCCCGTCGCGTGCGTGGCTGAGGCGTTATTTGTTTGGTGACGAAGGTCTGTTTCATTTCCGCAGTCTGCGGGCTGGACATACGCCCAGCCCCGAGACCCGCACGATCGGGCGCAGACTGCCCTTGTGTGCGATCACCGGTGCGTTACCGGTCGGCTAGCCGACGACGACAAATCAATCAACGGCGCCATCTCGACAAAACTGTGAGCCCCGCCGTTATCGCCCCTTTGGCGTCGCAAGCACCACGGCCGCACAGGCGACCATTGGCTTCGGTCAGAATGCATTGTATATGCCGCAGCGTGGCAGGGAGGCTGTGTGTCGCCAAG